>NZ_JBSHAM010000020.1:0-112728 GCF_053611505.1 Amycolatopsis sp. NPDC054798
GTGCTTGTCAAGGCATCTTTCCCGCCTTGACAAGCACCCGCCGCCCGTCGTCACAATCAGGCTTCGGGGTGCCCCACCGCAACACCCCTCACCCCGCCTTTCACCCCACCGTCGTCAACGGCGGCCTCCCCAGCTTCATCGCCAGCGAATCCAGCTGCCGCCGCACCGCGGCCTGCAACGGCACCCCCAACGCCCGGCACTGCTCGAGATACTGCGCCTCCCGCCACCCCGGATAGCGAATCGGCGTCCCCCCGCCTTCCCAGCCGAGCATGCTCCCGAACACCGCACTGGCCGCGCGATAAAACCCGTCGGCGCTCCGCAGCGTCGTCGGCGCGATCGCGAGCACCAGCAACCCGGTGTCGTGCTCGTGATCAGCGACCCCGGACAGCACCCCGGCGAGAACGTCCACCATCAGCGCGAACCCGGCGAACTGCGGGTCCCGGGCCGCGTCGGCGAGGTCGACGTCGAACACGAACTCCGGATACGCCCCCGCGGGCGCGGCCATCCCGAGCGGATGCACCGGCTGGTCGGCATAACCGCCCGCGGCCATCACGATCCCGATCATCCCGTGCGGCAACGCCCGCGCGGCGTGGTGCCCGACGCGGCCGAACGGTCCCACTCCGCGCACCGACAGCAATCCGACGCCGAAGCGCCCGGCCCGCTGCACCGCGCGGTCCATCGCGTCGCCGACCGCCCACAACCCGGACGCACGCCGGTAGTCGATGAGCGCCGCGGCTCCGCGGTCCGCGATCAGCAATGGCTGCGCGCCGGGACTGACTAATCCGTTTTCGATCGCGGGCAAATGCACCCGGGTCAATTCCCCGACGCCGGTTTCGGGCGCGCCGGTGAGATCGCCGTGGCACAACGCTTCCGCGGCCGGGCGGGCACGTTCTTCGGGAAAGCCTTGTGCCATCAGGACAACAGAGACAAGCGTAACCAGTTCGTCGGCGGGAACGCGGTGCCAGGCCTGCTCGGGAATCGGGGTGTCGGAGGGAACTTCCGGAAGGGGGCGGCTGAGCCGGGGAGCACGCGGTCTGAGGGGCACTTCATCAAGGGTGCCGGGCGGTCTCCGGCCCCGTCAACGAGGATGGCCCGAGAGTGTGATGCGTTCAGCCGAAGACACGTACCCTGAACCCCATGTGCCGAAACATCACGACGCTCCGCGGCCTGCAGCCCGCCGCGACCACGGAAGAGATCGAAGCCGCGGCACGCCAGTACGTGCGCAAAGTGACCGGGGTGCAGTCCCTTTCGGACGCGACGCGCGAACCATTCGAAGCGGCGGTCGCCGAAATCGCCCAGATCACCACGCGGCTGCTGGAAGAACTTCCGCAACGCCGCCAGCCGCCGGCGACCGTGCCGCCGCTGCGCCGCCCGGAAGTCCAGGCGCGGATCGCCCAGCGCGAAGCCGGAAAAGCCTGACGCCGCAATCACTCCACGGCTTCCCCGCGAAACCGCGGTTTGATCTCCTGGTTGAGATACCGCCCCGCGCTTCCGGCGGCCATCAGCTCGCGATGCACCCGCGCGGGCACGAGGTGGTAGCGGTAGACGCTGCCGTTGCGGAAGCCGATTTCCAGCACTGAATTCGCGGCGTCGTAGCCGACGTCGCGGATGACGGAGGACTCCACGGGAACCCGGCGCACAGCACGCGCCAGGGTACCTGCGGCAACCGGACGCGAGCAGTCAACACCGCGCCGGTCACCTGCGGCCGAGACTCCGAGATTTTGCGCGCTTCAGCGTTCACCCGTTCGGCCGGTACTGCGCAAGGCATTGGGGCTGACTGCCTCAGCTGGAAGACAGCCGAATCGCGAACTCCCCCTCCGGTGCCTGCGCCATTTCTTGCTGAAGAAAACGGCCCCGGTCTCCCGCTGCAGGCGCGGAATCCGGGGCCGGACACTCGAGGCGTCAAGCGGAAGCGGAGGGATTTGAACCCCCGGTAGGTTTCCCTACGGACGCTTTCAAGGCGTCTGCATTCGGCCGCTCTGCCACGCTTCCTTCTAGGTCAGGGTATCGCGCCGTCCTTCGACGTCGTCCAGGTGTTCGAGGACCCGGGTGAAGGCCGTGGCCACCGCGGTCTGCTCGTCGTCCGTCAGCAGGTCGATCAGGTGCTCGCGGGCTCCTCGCACGTGCGTCGGCGCGGCTTCGGACAGCACGCGCAGGCCCGCGGCAGTCAGTTCGGTGAGGACGCCGCGTTTGTCCTCCGGGTCCGGGCGGCGGGTGACCAGCCCGGCCGCTTCCAGTTTGCCGATCTGGTGCGACAGCCTGCTCTTCGTCGAGCCGAGCTGCGAAGCCAGCTCCGTCATCCGTGTGCACCGGCCCGGGGCCAGGTCGAGGCAGACCAGGACCTCGTAGTCGGCCAGCGAGATGCCGTGGCTTTCGGCCAGTTCCCGGTGCAGCCGCTGGCGCAGCCGCAGCGACGCGACGATGTAGGCGCGCCAGGCGTGCTGTTCGGCCGGGTCGAGCCAGCGCACGTCCTGGTCATCGCTCATGTCCGGAAGGGTAGAAGGCCGGTTTCGCGCCCTCCGCTTCGGCCCGCTGTGAAATTTTCGGACGAACTTCCCCCAATGGAGGGTTACGAAAAGGTTGAGACTCGGCGCGAAGAAGCGCATCCTCGGGGCAGCGGAGGGAAGACGAGGACCCCGGAGCGCGCCGGAGGGCACGCCGGACCGGTCTCCCTCTGGGAAAGGCCAGGTGGTGGCATGGCAGGTAGTTCCCGCGGTTGACCGCCCGCTGTGACCCCGCGATCGGCACGGCCCCGTTCCGGTTCGGTCGCGATTGCGAACAGCACGAGCATCCCGTGCGCTCCGGCATCGGCCACGCGCACCGGCGTCGTTATGCCGCTGCTTCTCTTCGCGGCCTCGGCACCGCGAAGGCAGCGCCGGACGCCAAGCCCGACCGGTGGCCAACCGCTGTTCACGAAACCTCGGTAGTACCTGGGTGCGGCCCCGAGCGCAGGGGCCGCACCCAGCCTCGTTTCCGGGTTTCCGGCTACCCTTTCCGCGTGCGATTCGACGACAACGCGGATCTGGACGCCTCAGAAATCCAGGACATGCGCGGCAGCGGCGGAGGCGGCGGCATCGGCGGCCGCGTGGCCATCGGCGGCGGCGGGCTCGGCCTCGTCGGCCTGGTCATCTACTTCCTGCTTTCCCAGTTCGGCGGCGTTCCCAGCACCGGGACCTCGCCCGCGGCGGGCGGGCTCGGCCTCGGCGACGTCCAGTCCGGGCAGCAGTTGGACGCCGGCACGCTCGCGAAGAAGTGCAAGACCGGAGCCGACGCGAACCGCGACCACGACTGCGCGATCGTCGCGATCGTCAACTCCATCCAGGATTACTGGACGCAGGAGTTCTCCCGTTCCGGGCAGACCTACCGCAAGGCGACCACCCGCTTCTTCAGCGGCGGCGTGCGCACCGGCTGCGGCGGCGCGACCTCGGACACCGGGCCGTTCTACTGCCCCGCCGACTCGTACGTCTACATCGACCTCACGTTCTTCAACGAGCTGAAGACCCGCTTCGGCGCGAAGGGCGGGCTGTTCACCGAGGCGTACGTGCTGGCCCACGAATACGGCCACCACGTGCAGAACCTCACCGGCACGTCCAAGCGCGGCACCGGCACCGGACCGACGTCCGGTTCGGTCCGGCTGGAACTGCAGGCCGACTGCTACGCGGGCGTCTGGGCCAACCACGCCAGCACGACCCCGACCAGCTCCGGGAAACCGCTGGTCCAGGACGTCACGCAGGACGACATCTCGCGCGCGCTCGACACCGCGTCGCGGATCGGCGACGACTACATCCAGAAGAACCTCGGCAACGGCCACGTCGACAAGTCGAGTTTCTCGCACGGCACCTCGGCGCAGCGCGAGAAATGGTTCACCACCGGCTACCGCACCGGCCAGCCCGCGAGCTGCAACACCTTCAGCACCAACGACCTCGGCTGACCCGGGATACAGTCGGGCGCATGCACGCGATCACTATCCGCGAACCCGGTTCCCCTGACGTGCTCGAATGGACCGAGGTCCCCGATCCGGAACCCGGTCCCGGCGAGGTGCTGCTGGACGTCACGGCCAGCGCGGTGAACCGCGCCGACCTGCTGCAGCGCCAAGGCAACTATCCGCCGCCGCCCGGGGCGAGCGACATCCTCGGCCTGGAATGCTCCGGCACGATCGCCGAACTCGGCGAGGGCGTCGAGGGCTGGCAGGTCGGCGACGAGGTGTGCGCGCTGCTCGCCGGCGGCGGGTACGCCGAGCGCGTCGCGGTCCCGGCCGGGCAGCTGCTGCCGGTGCCCGCCGAAATCGAGACGGTCGCCGCGGCCGGGCTGCCCGAGGTGGCCTGCACGGTGTGGGCGAACGTGGTGATGCACGCCGGTCTCGGCGAAGGCCAGGTGCTGCTGGTGCACGGCGGCGCGGGCGGCATCGGCACGCACGCGATCCAGGTGGGCAAGGCGCTCGGCGCGACCGTCGCGGTCACCGCGGGTTCGGCTGAGCGGCTCGAACGCTGCAGGCAGCTCGGCGCCGACCTCGCGATCAACTACAAGGAAGAGGATTTCGTCGAGGTGCTGCGCGCCGAGACGAAGGGCGCCGACGTCATCCTCGACAACATGGGCGCGAAATACCTGGACCGCAACGTCGACGCACTCGCCGCCGACGGCCGTCTGGTCATCATCGGCATGCAGGGCGGGATCAAGGGCGAGCTGAACATCGGCAAGCTCCTCCGCAAACGCGCGAGCGTGTTCGCGGCCGGGCTGCGTTCCCGTCCGCTGGACCAGAAAGCGGCGATCGTCGCGGATGTCCGGGAACGGTTGTGGCCGTTGGTGGAACAGGGTTCGGTGCAGCCGATCGTCGGCGACGTGGTGCCGATGGCCGAGGCCGCGTCCGCGCACCGGATGCTCGAAGAAGGCAGCATCTTCGGGAAAGTGCTGCTGGCCGCGAAATCCTGAGCCTGGCCTCGTGAGTGTTGATCGCGGCTAGGGCGCACCGCGTTCCGGCTACCTACGTGCGGGCTCAAGCACCCCAATGCCACATTGGGTGCGTCACATGCACCCAATGTGGCATTGGGGCGCACTATCGCCTCTCGACCCGCACCGCCGGAGGTTCCCGCCTCGTGAGTGCTGATCGCGGCTCGAACCGTGATCAACACTCACGAGCACCTCAGCGCAGTTCTTCGAGCACCCGCACCAGCTGGTTGATCTCGAACACGTTGGAGTAGTGCGCGAGCCCGATCCGCACCGCTCCGCCGACCTCGCCGACGCCCAGCGACGCGAACACGCCGCTGGTGCCGTCGTCGGCGAACGCGCACAAGCCTTGCGACGCCAGGTATTCGGCGACCTGGGACGCTTTCGCGCCGGCCACGGCGAAGGCGAGCGCGGGGATCCGCCGCATCGCGTCGCCGATCACCATCACGTGCCGCAGCGAGCGCAGTTCCGTGGACAGCTGCGCGAGCAGGCCCGCGTGGTACGACTTGGCCGAGCCGAGCGAGGTCACCAGGCGTTCGCGACGGGAGCCGGTCGCGGCGTCGTCGAGGCCGGCGAGGTAGTCGATGGACGCGACGAGACCGGCCAGCAGCGGGTACGCGTGCGGGCCGAGTTCGAGCCGCGCGGGACCGGTCGCGGCCGGGTCGAGCGACGCCGACGAGATGCGTTCCAGCAGCTCCGGGTCGCGAAACACCAGCGCGCCGACCGCGGGCCCGCCCCACGAGGGAGCGGACACGACCATCACGTCGGCACCGAGTTCCTGTACGTCAAGCGGCACGAACGGAGCCGCGTAGGTCGCGTCGACCACTACGAGCGCCCCGACGCGCTTGGCGAATTCGATCACCGTCGGCACGTCCGGCCGGGTCCCGACGGACCCGGACGCCAGCGTCACCGACACCGCTTTCGTCCGCGCGGACACGAGGTTCTCGTACTGCCACGCGGGCAGCTCGCAGGTCTCGATGTCGATCTCGCTCCACCGCACGACCGCGCCGACGCGTTTCGCGGCACGCCGCCACGGCGCGATGTTGGCCTCTTCGTCGAGCCGGGAGACGACGATCTCGTCGCCGATCGTCCAGCGTTCGGCGAGCGCGTCGACGAGCCTGCGCAACAGGACCGGCGCGCTCGGTCCGAGCACGACGGCGGCCGGGTCCGCCCCGACCAGATCGGCCACGGCCCGGCGGGCCGCGGTGACGATGCTTTCCGCCCGCTGGGAGGCCGGAAAGGCTCCGCCCGGCCCGGACACCGGCGCCCGCATGGCCGTCGAAACGGCCGAAGCGACCTGTTCCGGCACGAGCATTCCGGCGGCGCCGTCGAAGTGAATCCAGCCGTCGCCAAGCGCGGGGAAGAGCCCACGGATACGAGCGACGTCGAACGCCATGGGGACACCGTACGGACGTGCGGTTTCGCGGTTGCCGCGGGGTTGGGCAGAACTGCCCGAACGGCCGCTAGGCTCGGGTCAGGACCGCTGACCGACGGGGATGGAGCATATGAGCGAGCCGAACTTCGGGGGAACGGGCGCAGCCGGGGACACGGACGCGCCGCGCGTGGTCGTCGTCGGACCGGACGGGGTCCCGGTCGGCACCGCGCAGGCGGTACCCGAGGGCGAGGAGAACGAGTCCGTCGGCGACCTGGTCGAGGAACCGGCCAAGGTGATGCGCATCGGCACCATGATCAAGCAGCTGCTGGAGGAGGTCCGCGCCGCTCCGCTGGACGACGCCAGCCGCAACCGGGTCCGCGAGATCCATCAGACGTCGGTGCGCGAACTGGAGGAGGCGCTCGCGCCCGAACTGCGCGAGGAGCTGGAGCGGCTCGTGCGGCCGTTCACCGAGGACCACACGCCCTCGGACGCCGAACTGCGGATCGCGCAGGCGCAGCTGGTCGGCTGGCTGGAGGGGCTGTTCCACGGCATCCAGACCGCGCTGTTCGCGCAGCAGATGGCCGCGCGGGTGCAGCTGGAGCAGATGCGCCGCGGCCTGCCCGCCGGGTCGTCCGGTTCCGGCGGCCACCCGGGCGAAGGGCACGGGCACGGCATCACCGGAACCGGGCAGTACCTCTAGCTTTCCCGGGCGAAGAAGGCTCGGAGATCCCCGATCAGCAGGTCGGGTTCTTCGAGCGCCGGGAAGTGCCCGCCGCGCGGGAGTTCGGTCCACCGCACGATCCGGTCGGTGCGCTCGGCCAGGTGCCGCAACGGAAGCCCGATGTCGCCAGGGAACACCGCGACCGCGGTCGGCACGGTGGACACCGGCGGCGGCGCGCCCCACTGGACGTCCTGGTCCGCGTAGATCCGCGCGGACGACGCGGCGGTGCGCGTGAACCAGTAGATCGAGACGTTGGCGAGCAGGTCGTCGCGGTCGATCAGGTCGTGGTCGGCGTTGGAGAAGGCCCGGAACTTCTCGGCGATCCAGGCCAGCTGCCCGGCCGGGGAGTCGGTGAGGCCGTACGCAAGCGTTTGCGGCTTGGTGGACTGGATCATCGCGTAGCCGACGCCGCTCTGCTGGAAGGCTCGCGCTTTCTCCAGCGACCGCTCCCCCTTCGCCAGCTCCGCCCCGCTGAGCCCGGCGAGGTCGGCCTCGTCGCGCGCCACCGCGGACGGCAGCATCGTCACGTGCGCCCCGAGAATCCGTTCGGGGAACTGGACGCCGAGTTCGCGGGAGATCAACGCACCCCAGTCGCCGCCGTGCGTGCCGAATTTCCGGTACCCGAGGCGGGTCATCAACTCCGCCCAAGCCCGCGCCGTCCGCGCCGGACCCCAGCCGCGGTCGGGGGTCGGTCCGGAAAAGGCGAACCCGGGCACGGACGGAACGACCACGTGGAACGCGACGGCTGGGTCGCCGCCGTAGGCGCGGGGGTCGGCGAGCGGGCCGATGAGGTCAAGGAACTCGACGATCGAGCCGGGCCAGCCGTGGGTGAGCAGGAGCGGGACGGCGTCCGGTTCGGGCGACGTGAGGTGCAGGAAGTGGACGTTGGCGCCGTCGATGGTGGTGGTGAACTGGGGGAAGCCGTTGATGCGTTCTTCCTGCGCGCGCCAGTCGAAGCCGAGGCGCCAGTAGTCGGCGAGGTCTTGGACCTCGGACACCGGGATGCCCAGCTCCCACGCCGGGTCGTCGAAGGGGTCCGGCCAGCGGGTGCCGGCCAGGCGGCGCTGGAGATCGTCCAGATCGGCTTGCGGGACGCGGATGCGGAAGGGGGCGGGATCTTGAGCCATGGGGCGAAGCTATGCGGGATTGAGGACCGTTCAGGTCCTCAATCCGCAACGCCCCGGCGGCGACGTCGAACGCGCCCGTTCAGTTCCGGATCCGCCGCGCCCACCGCCGCCGCTGGGCAGGCGGTTCCACGTCCACCGGCGGCTCCGGCTGCGGTTCCGGCTCCTCTTCGACCGGGCGGACGACCGGCGCGTAAACCTGTTCGGCGAGCTTGCGCTTGTTCTCTTTGAAGCCGGCCAGCGTCTCGCTCGCGTAGCCGCCCGCGTTCGGACGGTCCGGGACCTGCGAGAGGTCTTCGAGCAGCGTCCAGTTCGAGCCGAGCCCGACCAGGGAACGGTGCTTCGTGGCGTAATAGTCCGGGTGGATGCTCACCGCGACGCCGGAAGCCCCGGCCGCGGCCGCCATCATGTGGAGGTGGAATCGGGTGGAAATCCAGGTTTGTTCCGGCCCGGCGGGAAGACCGTGCGTCCAAATGTGCGAAAACGGATAAAAGCGGGCACCCGGCAATTCGCGTTCGAGCAACGAAAACACTTCGCGGTCGACCCGGGGCACGCCTTCGACGATGCCGATCTTCGCCGGATCCGTCTTCCACGAGCGCAGCATGGAAAGCACCGAGCCGGCCAGCGTGCCGATGCCGACCTCGACCAGGTCGGATTGCAGGCACAGCATCACTTCGGGCAGATCTTCGGAATGGTCGAACCGCTCCGGCCCGATCGTGAGGAACGCGTCGTCCAGACCGACCGGACGGCCCAGCAGATCCGCTGACGCCTCGTCGCGGGCCTCCACCACTTCGAACCGGTCGGCGAGCGCTTTCACCAGCGGAATCGAACCCTCGCAGGCGGGCAGCAAGCCCTGTCCGGTCATGGCCGCCCTGCCGCCGGACCGTTCGACCGCGGCGACCGCGCCGGCCAGCAAGCCGATCTGCTTGGGCCACAGCTTGTTGATGTATCCGCCGCCGACGACGTGCACCACGTCGGCCTTGGCCAGCAGTTCGACACTGTGGTGCAGCCGCGGCAGCATGCCCGGGTTGTGCACCGCGTCGCGCACCCAGGCGGCGGTGCGCCACGGTTCCTCGTCCGGGGCCTCCCAGCACAACCGCCACAAAGTGTCGGTGAACTTCGCGCGCGGATGAATGCCGTCGAGCAGGACACTCGCCGGCCCCGGCGAATGAGTGTCCACCCACACGTCGGCGTCCGGAGCTGTCTCCGCGAGATAACCCAGCCAGCCAGCGGTGATGAGCTCGTCCCCGTAATTGGGGTGGCCCACAGGTGCGACCAGGTGATACTGCGCACGCGAAGAAACAGACTCCGAGTGCGAAGTGCTGATTTCGGGGACCGGCATTGGCTTATCGTAACGTTGCACACACCGCGCCGGACAGCACGGGGGAGAACGGCCGGGACGGCCGCGCGACGGGTCGGGCCTAGCCCGCGTCGTCCCATCGGTACCCTCGTCCACGTGCATGCCACCAGCACGGTTCACGCAGCCGAACCCGATGTCTCGACTCCGGTTCCACCGTCGTCGGACAGCAAGACGTTCGGGCGTGCTATCGACGACATCAAGACCGGTTTCGCCGCCCGCGAGCTTTGGACTCATCTCGGCTGGCAGGACATCAAGCAGCGCTACCGGCGGTCCATCATCGGGCCGTTCTGGATCACCATCAGCCAGGGTGTCATCGCGCTCGGCCTCGGCCTGCTGTACTCGCAGCTGTTCCGGACGCCGATCGAGGTATTCCTGCCCTATCTCTCCACCGGCTTCATCATCTGGGGCTTCATCCAGGGCTGCCTCACCGAAGGCATGGAGACGTTCATCGCGAACGAGGGGCTGATCAAACAGGTCCCGGCTCCGATCAGCGTCTACGTGCTGCGCACGATCTGGCGGCAGACGCTGCTGCTGGCGCACAACATGATCGTCTACGTCGTGCTGCTGATCATTTTCTTCTCGGCACTCGATTCCCCGTATTCGCTGGGGTCGCCAGACGGCGCGTGCCTGCCCGAGAAGTACTGCCACCCCGGGTTGAGCTGGAACATTTTCCTCGCCATTCCCGGCTTCGTGCTGCTCGCGCTCACCGCGGGCTGGGCGGCGCTGCTGCTCGGCATCATCTCGACCCGGTTCCGCGACATCCCGCAGCTGATCAACTCGCTGATCCAGCTGATGTTCTACGGCACCCCGATCGTCTGGCCGGTCGACCAGCTGCTGTCCGGCGGTGCGCGGGACGGCGCCTCGTGGGCGCTGCCGATCATCAAGCTGAACCCGCTTTACCACTACATGCAGGTGGTGCGGTCGCCGCTCATCGGACAGGCGGTGAGCTGGACCAGCTGGGTCGTGGTCGGCGGCCTCACCATCGTCGGGTGGGGGCTCGCGCTCGTCGCCATGCGCAATTACCGGTCTCGCGTCTCGTATTGGGTGTGACAGATGGTCAGCATTGACGTCCACAACGCGTACGTGGACTTCCCGATTTTCGACGCGAAAACGCGTTCGATGAAAAAGCGCGTGCTCGGCAAGGTCGGCGGCAAGATCAGCTCCGACCAGAAAGTGCCGATCATCGAGGCGCTGCACGACGTCTCGATCAGCCTCCGCGAGGGCGACCGGGTCGGTCTCGTCGGGCACAACGGCGCGGGCAAGTCCACGCTGCTGCGGCTGCTCGCCGGGATCTACGAGCCGACCCGCGGATCGTCGCGGATCGTCGGCCGGATCGCGCCGGTGTTCGACCTTGGCATCGGGATGGACCCGGAGATCTCCGGCGTCGAGAACATCCTCATCCGCGGCCTGTTCCTCGGCATGAGCGCCAAGGAAATGGAGAAGCGGGTCGACGACATCGCGGAGTTCACCGAACTCGGCGATTACCTGCAAATGCCGCTGCGGACGTACTCCACCGGCATGCGGGTGCGGCTCGCGCTCGGCGTGGTGACCTCGATCGACCCGGAGATCCTGATCCTCGACGAGGGCATCGGCGCGGTCGACGCGGCGTTCCTCAACAAGGCCCGCGACCGGCTCAAGGACCTGGTCAAACGGTCCGGCATCCTGGTGTTCGCGAACCACTCCGACGAGTTCCTGATGGAACTGTGCGACACCGCGATCTGGATGGACGAGGGACACGTCAAGCAACAGGGTTCGCTGCGCGAGGTCCTCACCCAGTACAAGGGCCGCGACCCGTTCGAGAACATGAGCCAGGAAGGTCTCGAGCGCCTCGGCATCGAGCCCGCCACCACGACGAACGGCGGGGAATGATGGCCGGCGAGACGCGAGAGCTGCCCGAGGGCGCCGTCGTCGGCGTGGTGGTCACGCGGCACCGCCGCGAGCTGCTCGCGGACTCGCTGAAGATCATCGCCGCCCAGACCCGGCCAGTCGACCACCTGGTGGTGGTGGACAACGGACCGGACAAGTCCGCGCGGGACGTGGTGGAGGCCTACCCGCTGCCGTACACGTACCTCCCGTCGCACCGGAACCTCGGCGGCGCGGGCGGTTTCGCGCTCGGCATGCTGCACGCGCTGTCGCTCGGCGCGGACTGGGTCTGGCTCGCCGACGACGACGGCCGTCCGGTGGACGAGCACGTGCTCGAAATTCTGCTGGAGGAGGCCGAAAAGCGCGGCCTCGCGGAGATTTCCCCGGTGGTGGCGAACATCGACGCCCCGGCGAAACTGGCGTTCCCGCTGCGCCGCGGCCTCACCTGGAAGCGCTCGTCGGCTGAACTGGGCACGGACTTCCTGCCCGGCATCGCGTCCCTGATGAACGGCGCACTGTTCCGTGCGTCCACTTTGGACGTCACCGGGGTACCCGATCTGCGCCTGTTCTTCCGCGGCGACGAGGTGGAACTGCACCGCAGGCTCGTGCGGTCGGGGCTGCCGTTCGGCACTTCGCTGCGCACGACCTACCTGCACCCCGACGGCTCGGACGAATTCAAGCCGATGCTGGGCGGGAAATTCCACGCCCAGGATCCGGAGAACGAGGTCAAGCGGTACTACACGTATCGCAACCGCGGGTATTTGCTGTCGCAGCCGGGAATGCGGAAGATCGGCGCGCTGGAGGTGCTGCGCTTCGGCCTGTATTTCGTGGGCGTGAAGCGGGATCCGAAGGCGTTCCTGCAGTGGCTGAAGCTGGTCCGGCAGGGCCGGGCGGAGAAGTTCTACCGGTACTGAGCCGGTCGTTGGTCCGTGAAGGGCCCCTTGAGGGAATCAGATTCCCTCAAGGGGCCCTTCACGGACTACTACAGCAGTGACTATTCCCCGATGACCGGCGGCGCGGAACGGTGCCCGCCGAACTCCTCGTTCTCGTCGATTTCCATCACGAACGCGGGCTGGTCGTTGCCGTCGTCGTACGGGCGGGCTCCGAAGCCCATGCCAGGGCGGGCCGGGGCGCCGCCCATTCCGCCCGCCGCGACATCCGCCGCGCCCGGGGTCATGGCTCCGTCGCCGGGGCCGAAGGAACCGCCGCCGCCGCGGCCGACCTTGGTCTGGTGTTCCTCGTCGCCGCCGAAACCGCCGCCGCCACCGCCCATCATGCCGCCCATCGGCATCGCGCCCATGCCCATTCCGGCCGATCCGGCGCTGCCGCCGCTCGGGCCCGCCTGGGCCGCGGCCGGTGCGTAACCCGCCGCGGTGGTCGAAGCGCCGTCCAGCATCGGCTGGTGGACCGCACCGGTGAACTGGCTCGGGCCGCTGACGGTCGGGGCGCTGGCCGCCGCGTGTCCCGCTGCCGCGCCGCCACCAGCCGCTCCAGCACCCGCTGAGCCAGCGTCGGCCACCGCAGGAGCTGGGGTGGCCGGAGGAGCGTCCGCGTGTCCGGCGGGTGCCGCGTCGTGGTGCTCACCGCCCGTCGGCATCGCCACCGCGGCACCGCCACCGGACGCGACGCCGAACTTCGGCGGGTGCGCGAAAGCCGGCTGCTTCGAACCCGACGAGTACAGCGAAGCGTCGTACTTCGACATCGTCTCCGCGGCCTGTTCGTGCGCGGAACGGCTGTCCTGCTGCTTCTTCAGCGTCGCGTCGATCGCGTCGCCCATTTCGAGCGGGCTCGCGTGCGACCATTTGTCGAATTCCTCGGACCAGTCGAACGGCACCGCGTCCGGCATCGAATGCTTCGCCACCTGCGCGGCGGACGCCTGCTCCTCGACGATCTGCGCGGCCAGCTTCGCGTTCTGGCCGTTCGCCTCGGCCCATTCGGCGAGGCTCACGAAATACGCCTGCGCACCGGCCGCGGCCTCGCCGCTCCAGGCGTGCGCGGCCTTTTTCACGGCCTCGCCCAGCTGCGTGGCGAAATCCTCGAACGCCTTCTGCACCTCGGTGTACGCGTGCGACACCGAGGAAACCTGCTCTACATCGAGGTTCGCTTCGACGTACGACTTCAGCTGCTGGTGCGGGTGCCCGAGGTAGTCGGCGTCCGACGGCGCGAGCCCCGGCTGCGGCGTGCTCATTCGGTGCCCTTCACAGTGCGGTGGGAGTCGATGGCCTGGCTCTCGTTCTCGGTGTAGACCCCGCCGGCGCGCGCGAGGGCTTCGTCGGCCTCCCGCAGGATGCGACCGAACTGGTCCAGCACGTCGAGGGCCGCTCCGGGGGCGTCGGCACCGCTCTTGCGGTCATGCTCGGCCACGGTGTGCCCGTACGGGTGGCTGCCGAGCTTCGGCGCGGACGTCAGCGCCTGTGTCTGCGGCTTGAGCCGTTCGAGGCGCGTGACCATGTCGGTGAGCGCTTTGCGCAGGTCACCGAGTGCGTCGCCGTCGATGCTGAACCCGCCGGCTTTCGCAGTGCCGGCCAGCTTGTGCGTTTCGGCCGCGGCTTCGGCGATGCCCTTGGCGTTCAGCCCGCCTGCCGCCAGCGGATCAGTGCTCATGCGCCGGAGTTTACCGACGCGAGCCGCTCCGGTCAGGCGTTTGCCGAATAGCCTTCAAGCTGGGTGAACAGTTGTTGGGCCAGACGGGCATTGTCGGCCGGGGCGTAGGTGAGCCAGCGGTTGCCGTCGCTGGAATCGCGCGTGCTGAGCAGGTAGCGGCCGAGTTCGGTGTCGAACCACGCGAGCGACGGCAGTGCCTTTTCGTGGCCGGCGCCGTCCCGGACGTACGGCGTGAACTGGCCGACCGCCAGCCGCGGCTTCTCGAAGATCCGCTGTACGGCCCTGAGCTGCGGATTGTGCGTGCGCGGGCCGCTGACCCCGGCGAACGGGTCGTAGGCGTCGCCCTGGACCGGCCGCTTCGACGGCCGCGCGACGGTCACCGACTGACCGGGCGCGGCGGGCGTCAGCGGCAGCAGGTCGACGATCGCCGGGACGATGCCGGTCGGCCGGACCTCCTCGAAGACGAACATCCCGTCCCGCTGGCAGACGAGCACCGCGAACTGGCCGTTGGACGCCACCCGCGCGAACAGCTGCTCGTCGCCGAGCTTGGCCGCCGCGGACACCGCGAGGCCGGGCTTGGCGAACGTGGCGAGCGCGATCTGGATGTCGTCGTCGACGGTCCCGCGCCGCAACAGGCCGCGGCCGTCGAGGTCGCGGAAGACGGCGTCGCGGACCGCGGCGCGTTCCTCACCGGTGATGCCGATGTGCGGCACCACGAACGGCACCGGCGCGCGGCCGAGCCCGAGTTCGGCCAGCAGGAGATCCACCGCCGCCGGCGACAGCGTGAACGAATACGGCACGACCCACCCCTAAATCCGGTCTCTCCCCGGCGAAACCGTAGTCCACTCCGCCCGGTCGCGGCCATCGGCTCCGGACCGCCACGAGATCCGCCCCGGTTCCGCTTCCGCTGTGAGCAGATCCGCTGTCGGCGAACCGCTCTTGCCGCCGTTGATCACCCGCTGCTGCCATGGAGACATGGCAGATCCCAAACCAGCACTGGTCCTGCACCTCGCGGCGGGCGGCGAACCGCTGATCTTCCCGCTCACCGCCGACAGTTCGTCCGCTGTTCAGGAAAAGCTCCCGGATCTTCTGAAACACGGCGGCGTCCACTCGCTGGAAACCCGGGACGGCAATGCTGTTTCCGTGAATTTCGTCCACGTGGCAGCCGCTTATGTGGACGATCTGAGCCGAAAGGGCAAATTCGGCCTGTCCGTTTAGCGCCGGGCGAGGGCGAGCAGTCCGGCGCGGATCTCCGGTCTGCTCGCGGCCACCAGGAGGAAGGTCGCCTCGCGCACCAGACGGCCGGCGTGCGCCCCGGGCAGCACCGCCCGGCTGCCCGTCGCGGCGACGAGCGCGCCCGCTGACCGGTACGCCAGGTCGGCACCAGCAGCGCGCGCCGCCGGGAGCGTGGCCGGGTCGGCGAGACCGGCGTTGAGGCGACGACGGATTTCGTCCTGTTCGACCCGCAACGCCGTCGCGGTTTCCTTCTCGCCCGCAGCCTCGATCAAAGTGGCGCAACGCTCGGCCAATCCCAGCGGAGCGCACCCGTTGAGCCGTGACACGAGAGTGCTTTCCGCCACGAATTTGTCGTAGCTGACCTTGGCGAAAACCGACTCGTCCGGAATGAAGTGATTGTCGAGCTTCAACCGCACTGTCGCGGTGCCTTGCGCGGCCATGAGCGTCAACGGCTCGGCGACCAGGCTGTGCCCGACGATCGGCGACACCAAGGCGTTGACCACCGTGTCACCGTCCCGGCCGGACAGTTGCAGCAGGTCGATCGCGTCCCAGCCGCTCACGAACGGCGCTTCGCCGTCGAACCGATAGCCGCCGTCGACGCGCTCTACCCGCACTCGCGGCGGCGTCGGGATCACGCCCGCGCGT
The DNA here is from genome assembly GCF_053611505.1 of Amycolatopsis sp. NPDC054798. Classification (NCBI taxonomy): domain Bacteria; kingdom Bacillati; phylum Actinomycetota; class Actinomycetes; order Pseudonocardiales; family Pseudonocardiaceae; genus Amycolatopsis; species Amycolatopsis sp. NPDC054798. The sequence continues at coordinate 15,873 of NZ_JBSHAM010000020.1, forward strand.
GCGACGCCCGCGCGCAGCCGTCCGCTGATCAGGTCCGCCAGATACCGCTCGCGCAGGTCCGCCCGTTCCGTCGCGGCCAGCCCGGACACGAGGCCGTGATGCTGCAGCCAAGTGAACGCGGTGCTCAGGCACCCGCTGGCCAGCGCTTCGATGACGCCGGCCAACTGTTCGAGGTCAGCCCCGGAATCCGGCGCGGCGAGACCGTAGAAACCCTCCTCGGCGAGCGCGTCGAAATGCGATCGCGGCACCACGCCTAGCCGGTCCACCTCGGCCGCCGCCGGAAACAACAGATCGTCGGCAAGAGCACGCGCGCGGGAAACCAGGTCGGCCATGAAACCAAGCTACCTAAAAAGACAAAAAGGGCGTCTCGCCGAACGCGAGACGCCCTTTCCGGATCAGCTCAGGCAATCACAGCTTGTACAGCCGCTTCCAGTTCTCCCGCGAGGTGAGTTCCGGCATCGCGCGCTTGTACTGCTCCTGCACGCTCGCACCCTCCTTGCGCAGCCGGTTGATCACCTTCGCGCCGCGCTTGGCGAGGTCGAACATCTTGACCTTGTCGTAGGTGCGCACGCGCACGCCTTCCTGCGACGCGTCGGTGACCACAGCGGTGTCGAACAGCGCGATGTGCCACCAGTGCGCCTCGTCGACCGGCACCGCGCCCAGCCCGAAGCGGCTGCGGCCGAGCACCTTGTCGAGGATGCGCTTGATCAGCACGAGCCGCTGCATGCTCGGCCGCGGCGCGCTGTTGATGATGCCGATGTCGTTGGACGCGATGCCCGGCACGTCAGTGGCCTTGTGCCGCTTGGTCTCCGGGTACGCGTCGCGGATCCGGCGGATCTCCTTCATCGCCTCGACGCCGCCGTCGCGCAGGATCTCCGGGCCCTCCAGGAAGTCCTCGACCGCCTTGATCAGCGTCGCGGACAGGCCGTACTGCATGCCGAGCAGGTAGCGCACCAGCTGCGCCATCAGCACGCGGGACAGCAGGTTCAGGTTGAACGGCGAGTGCAGCGCGGCGGTGATGATCGAGTTGCGCAGGTTGAAGTACCGGTGCCACTCGTCCCAGTCCTTCCAGTGGAAGTCCGCGTGCCACACGCCCGCACCCGGCAGGGTCACGGTGGGGAAGCCGTATTCGCGGGCCCGGTAGGAGTACTCCGCGTCGTCCCACTGGAAGAAGAACGGCAGCGGGTAGCCGATGGCCTTGACGACCTCGTACGGGATCAGGCACGACCACCAGCCGTTGTACCCGGCGTCGAGGCGGCGTTCCTGGCGGTTCGGGTTGCCGTCCTCGTCCACGCCGAGCAGGTCGGCGGTGGACAGCGAGTGCTGCACCGGCTGTCCCGGCTCCAGCGTGTTCAGCCGGGCGTACTCGGCGCCGACGTGCAGCTGGTTCGGGTGCAGCAGGTTGAGCATCTGGCCGCCGACGATGATCGGGTTGGCCGCGCGGTTGGAGAACGCCGTCATGCGCACGACGAGGTCCGGCTCGAGCAGCACGTCGTCGTCCATGAACAGCACGTTCGCGTGCTCGGTGGCGGTGTGCCCGGCCACCTCGTACAGGCCGCGGGTGAAACCGCCGGCACCGCCGAGGTTCGGCTGCTTGATGTAGTGCAGCTTCTCGCCGAGGTCCTTCGCGACCTGCTCGAAGCCCTCGCGCGATTCGACCAGGTCGGTGCCCTGGTCGGCGACGTAGATGGCGTCGAGGGTGTCGAGCGAGGACACGTCGGCGGCGAGCGCCTGGAGGTTCTTCAGGCAGTCGTCGGCCCGGTTCATCGTGCAGATGGTGACCGCGGTCGGACGGATCGACTCCGGCGCGTCGACGGTCCAGCGGACCTGCTCGACCCGCAGCGTCTGGCCGCCCTCGGTCTCGAGGTCGAGCCACAGCGCGCCGCCGTCGTAGAACTTGTCCAGCTTGCCGGTCAGCTCGACCGTGGCGCCCTTCGCGCCGGACACCTGCTGGGCGTCGACCACGCGCGGGTCGCCGAGCATGTCGGAAGCGCCGAGCGACAGCAGCCCGTCGCCGGTGACGACGGCTTCGAGCTTCACCTCGGTCGCGTTGGTCCAGCGCTGCCAGTAGCTCGCCGGGAAGCGGCCGAAGTAGGTGTTGCCGGTGACCTTCGCGGACGGCTCCAGCACGACGCTGCCGCGCTCGCGCTGGGCGTTGCCCTGCACGACCTCGGCGTACATGTCCTTGCTGACGATCGGAGCCGGCCCGGCGTACAGCCCGCGCTGGGCCGTGAGCCTGCCTTCGGGGGCGTGTTCGGCGAACCGCGTCTGGCCTGCGGGGGCCGCCTCCGCGACCGGGGCTGCTTTACCGGGCATCGAACTCAGTTCTCCTTTACCGGCCGTACACGGAACACGACCCACTTGAGCATCACGAAATTGATCACAGTCGCCGTTGCCTGGGACACCACCCAGGCCAGCGTGGCCTTCCACCCCGACTCCGGCAGCACGTGCAGCATGAGCTGGTTCACGCCGACGGCGACGAAGAAGGTGACGGCATACAGCAGAACGAAGCTGCCGACCTGGGCGTTCCCGTCGCGCCGCCCGTCGGCGAACGTGAAGCGCCGGTTCAGGAAGAACGCGGTGGTCGTGCCCACGACGAAGCTGATCGCGCGCGCGAGGTCCACCCAGGGGGTGGCGTCCATGCCGATCGCGCGCAGCAGCGAGTACGTGCCCAGGTCGAGCAGGGCGCAGAAGCCGCCGATCACCCCGAACCGGATCAGCTGGCCCAGCAGCCCAGGGCCCGCGGGCGCCGGCTGCGCTTGGTCACTCTGCGGTTCTGTAGCCACCACTTGGAATACCTTCTCGGCCTATTGCGTCAGTGTCCGTATTACCCACTTCGACGCTCGGACGCTTGTGCCTTGATGCGCAAAGTGTAGAAGCGAGCACTTCAGGGTCACGTTCCGGGCGGGGTTCGGCGTGGCTACCCTGGTCCGCGTGACCCAAGCACCGCAGACACAGCGCCGAACGCTCACCGGCTGGGGCCGCACCGCCGGGACCGTCGCCGACGTGCTGAGCACGCGCGATGTCGAGACGATCGCCCGCGCCGTCGCCTCCGCAGGCCCGCGCGGGGTCATCGCTCGCGGGCTCGGCCGGTCCTACGGCGACCCGGCGCAGAACGCGGGCGGCCTGGTCGTCGACATGACCGTGCTCGACCGCATCCACTCGATCGACCCGGACTCCGGCCTCGTCGACCTCGACGCGGGCGTCAGCCTCGACAAGCTGATGCGCGAGGCGCTGCCGTACGGCCTGTGGGTGCCGGTACTGCCGGGCACCCGCCAGGTGACGATCGGCGGCGCGATCGCCAACGACATCCACGGCAAGAACCACCATTCGGCGGGCAGCTTCGGCAACCACGTGGTGTCGATGGACCTGCTCACCGCCGACGGATCCGTGCGCACGCTGACCCCGGAGGGCCCGGATTCGGAGCTGTTCTGGGCGACCGTGGCGGGGGTCGGGCTGACCGGGATCATCACCCGCGCGACGATCCGGATGAAGAAGACGGAAACGGCGTACTTCTACGTGGACGCCGACCGCACCTCGAACCTCGACGAGACCCTCGGGCTCTTCACCGATGGTTCAGACCTCAACTACGACTACTCGATGTCGGTGCCGGACTTGATCTCGTCCGACAGCCGCCTCGGCCGCGCCACGTTCTCGCGCGGTTCGCTCGCGAAGCTCGACCAGCTGCCGCCGAAGCTGCGCAGCAACCCGTTGAAGTTCGACGCGCCGCAGCTGCTCACGCTGCCCGACGTGTTTCCCAACGGGCTCGGCAACAAGCTCACCTTCGGCTTGATCAACGAGCTGTGGCAGAAGACGGTGCCCAAGAAGGGCGCGCGCGGCAAGATCCAGAACCTGACGCAGTTCTACCACCCCCTCGACATGCTGAGCGAGTGGAACCGCGGCTACGGCAGCAAGGGCTTCCTGCAGTACCAGTTCTCCGTGCCGTTCGGCGCGGAAGACCAGCTCAAGGGCATCTGCCGGGCCATCTCGCGGTCCGGGCACTACTCGTTCCTGAACGTGTTCAAGCGGATGGGCGACGCGAACCCGGCTCCGATGTCCTGGCCGGCGCCGGGCTGGATGCTGAGCGTCGATTTCCCGATCAAGAACGGCCTCAGCCGGTTCTGCGAGGAAATGGACGAAATGGTCCTCGACGCGAACGGCCGCCTCTACACCGCGAAGGACTCGCGCACCTCGCCCGAGACGTTCGCGAAGATGTACCCGCGGCTGGAGGAGTGGCGCAAGGTGCGCGCTTCCGTTGACCCCGAAGGCGTTTTCGCCTCTGACATGAGCCGGAGGCTCGCACTGTGATCGACGCGGTCGGTAACCCCCAGTCCCTGCTGCTGCTCGGCGGCACGTCCGACATCGCGCTGGCGATCGCGGAGAAGTACCTCGCGGAGAAGCCGCTGCGGGTCGTGCTCGCCGCTCGGCCTTCGCCGCGGCTGGAGGAGGCCGCGCAGCGCCTGAAGGATCGCGGCGCCGAAGTGTCCACTGTGGCCTTTGACGCCAAGGACCTGTCGTCCCACCCGAAGGTGCTGGACGAGGCGTTCGCCGGCGGCGACATCGACGTCACGGTGGTCGCGTTCGGCCTGCTCGGCGAGGCCGAGGAGCTGTGGCAGGACCACGGCAAGGCGGTCGAGCTGGCGACGGTCAACTACACCGCCGCGGTTTCGGTCGGCGTGGCGCTGTCGGAGAAGCTGAAGACGCAGGGCCACGGCAAGGTCATCGCGCTGTCGTCGGTGGCGGGCGAGCGGGTCCGCCGGTCGAACTTCGTGTACGGCTCGACCAAGGCCGGTTTCGACGGGTTCTACCTCGGTCTCGGCGAGGCGCTCGCGCCGCACGGCGTGCAGGTGACCGTCGTCCGGTCGGGCCAGGTCAAGACCAAGATGACCGCCGGGATGAAGGACGCTCCGCTGACCCGGACCGCCGAGCAGGTCGCCGACGTCGCGGTCGAGGCCGCGCGCAAGGGCAAGGAACTCGTGTGGTCGCCGTCGGAGTTCCGGCTCGTGATGTCGATCCTGCGGCACGTGCCGCGGCCGATCTTCCGCAAGCTGCCGGTCTGACGTTTTCTTCGGGCCCGGCATCCACCGGACGGTGGATGCCGGGCTGACCAGCTCGACGATGCCCGGAGGCGCCCAGTGCGCCGAAACTCGGGGCATGGGGAACGAGTTCCGGTCTTCGCTGGCCTCGCTGCTGATCGATCTCGGCGCGCCGGTCGGCGGCTATTACCTGCTCCGCGCCTTTGACGTCCCGCCAGTGTGGGCGCTGCTGCTGAGCGGCCTGCCGCCCGCGCTGCGCGTGCTGTACACGCTGCTCACCCGGCGTCGGGTGGACGGGATCGGCCTGCTCGTCCTGACGTTCCTGGCCGTCGGCTTGGCCACCACCCTGATGACCGGCGACGCCCGGCTGATGTTGGTGCGCGGGGCCTGGTTCAGCACTCTGGCGGGCGTCTGGCTGCTCGCGAGCATGGTCGTCGGCCAGTACCCGACGACCTATCAGGCGGCCCGCGCCCTGCTGCCGGGTCGCGGCTCCCGGCTGGACTCGGCGTGGGAGGAGCGGCCGTCGTTCCGCCGCGTGTGGCGGACGCTGACCGTGGTGTGGGGTGTCGGCAGTCTGGTCCACAGTGGACTGAGCATCGCGATGGCGTACACGCTGCCGGTCGACGACGTCCCCGCGCTCGACGCCGGGCTGTCGATCGCGTTTTTCGTCGGACTGCAGGTGATCACGCAGATTTTGCTGATCCGCGAGGGCAGTCTGCGTCAGGTGCTTCGACCATCCACAGTGGACTGATCGGCATCCGACGGCGGCCGTAGCCCGTCCACCAGCCGAGCCGGGTTCACCCCGAGCCCGTCGGCGAATTTGAGCAGGTTGTGCAGATTGATGTTGCGCAGCCCGCGTTCGACCTGACTCACGAACGTCCAGTGCACTCCGGCCAGTTCGGCCAGCTGTTCCTGGCTCAGCCCCGCTTCGGCGCGGAATTCGCGCACACGTTCGCCAACGGCGCGCGTCGCGGCGGAGATCGGAGGCTTGGCCATCGTCGGTTAATCACACACGTCTACCGCCGCCGAAGCCAGAGCAGGAATGCTCAGAACATTTATGCCTATAGCGTCTGCGTCTAGCCGGAGGCGGCATTTCCGATAACCGCTACCTGTTCTCAATTGCAGACACCAACACCATGCGGGTGATCAATCGACTACCGTGCCCATGGGGCAGCCGATTGCGAAAAGCCAGAGCCGAGGGGGCGCCGGTGCGGGAGGACGTCGATCAGGCGATAACCCTGCCCGCCGAAGCACTCTCCGCCGTCTGGGACATGCTCGACCTCGGCGAACAGCATCCGATGCTGCGCGCCAACCGAGTCTGGGTCAAAACCGGTGCGCACCGCGAACTCCATGCCGCCACCGTCACTCTCCTCGCCCAGCTCGGCCTCGCGGACAATGCCGCGCCGTCCCCGTATTTGCGCGCCACCCTGCAGGTGCTCGCCTACGCCGAACGGGAGTACTTCGCCTGGTCGGCATTACCCGGCGGAATCCAGAAAACCACGATAGTCGCGCAACGAGAACAAACCGCGATTCTGGTGTCCGCTCAGGACGGCCTGGTCGAAATCCGCTCAGCCGCACCGACCCGGCTAGCCACAACGCTTTTCGGTGCCCTTCCGCAAATCCCCGGCGCGCCAGTCCGCTCGGTCTCGGTAACATCCGCGTCCGACGCCGCCCCGGACCCGTTCGACGAGACCAACAGCCACGAATATCTCGCCTCGGTCCTGAACCAGCCCGCGGAAGCCACCCACCAGCTCTACGTCGCGCGACGCGCGAACGGCCGCCACCTCACCGGCGGACCGATCCTCGCCGCCGACGTGAAATCGGGCCGAATTCTCACTTACCAAACCACCAACGGCCGGACCGAACTCATTCCCGGCACCCCGCGGGCGATCGTAAAGATCCTCAACGACACCTTCGCCGCTCTTTAACCCAGCACGACCGGGCAATGCGGATTCGGCGCCTCCGCCAATTCGATCATCGCCTCCAGCCGCTCACGAGTGCGTTCGAGACCGGAGATGTACTCGTCCAGCCGGGCTTTCTCCGCACGCAACCGAACCCGCGACTCCGGGGTGCTGACACCCGCGCGCAGGCACGGCATCAACTCGCGGATAGTCGTGCTGGACAGCCCCGCCGCGTAAAGCTGCTGGATCAGCCCTACCCACGACACCGTGTCCTCGCCGTACCGGCGCTGGCCGCCGGACGTGCGCGTCGACTCGATCAGCCCCTGCTGCTCGTAGTAGCGCAGCGAACGCACGCTGACCCCGGCGCGCTCCGCCACCTCTCCGATCCGCATCCGAGCCTCCGAAGTGATCCGCACTACAAACACGAGAACCTGACACCAACGTCAGGATTCAGGATAGCCGTTGTCCCCTTCTGACGGCTTTTCCAGGAGAACCCCATGCAGATCGAAGGCTCAACCACGCTGGTCACCGGTGCCGGACGCGGACTCGGCACCCATTTCGTCCGCGCCCTGCTGGACCGCGGCGCGGCAAAGGTCTACGCCACCGCTCGCCGCCCACTCGACATCGACGGTGCCGTGTCCTTGTCGCTCAACGTCACCGACCCCGCCTCGATCTCCGCCGCCGCGGCTGCCGCGCCGGACGTCAACCTGCTGATCAACAACGCCGGAATCGCCGCCTTCACCGACCTGGTGACCGGCGACCTGGCCGCGATCCGGCAGGAAATGGAGACCAATTTCTTCGGTCCGCTGCAGATGATTCGCGCATTCGCGCCAGGTTTGCAGGACGGCGCGGTTCTGAACGTCCTGTCCGCCTTGTCCTGGGCGACCTACCAGGGCTCAGCGGGATACGCCGCGTCGAAAGCGGCGGCGTGGAGCATGACCAACTCGGTGCGGCTGGAGCTGCTGGCCCAGCGCACGCTGGTGAGCGGCCTGGTCATGGCCAGTACGGACACCGACATGATGGCGGGATTCGACATCCCGAAGAACGACCCGGCCGAGGTCGTCCGCGCCGCGCTGGACGGTCTGGAAGCGGGAGAAATCGAGATCATCGCGGACGCGGACAGCGCGACGGCGAAAGCCGCGCTGTCGCAGCATCCGACGGTGCTCTACCCGGCACTGCTGGCCGAATGAGGTACGAGAGGCAGTAATTCTGCGCGAAAGGCTCGATCGAAGCCGTTCGCTCAGTTGCCGGACCCGGTGCCGCCGCCATTTCCGTTGCCGAACCCGGGACCGTTGTTCTGATTGCCGCCGTCCTGGCCGTCCGGAACGCGGTGGCGCTGGCCTGGACCGCCGTCGTCGAAGCGATGGCCATTGCCGCCCTGGTGCTGGCTCATGCCGGGACGGCCGGGGTGGTGGTGTGTCGCGGCCATGACACCGCCGACGATGCCTCCTCCGACGGCCAAACCCAGGACGCCGACCGCGACCAGCTGCGTGGCCCGGTGGGCGACGAACCGGCGGAAGCCGCTCTGCTTCGGCGGCGGCAGCGGCATGCCCCACGGGCCGGGTTGAGCGAATGGGCCGGGCTGAGTGGGTTGTTGGGCGGCCGGACCGGCCTGCTGGCTGGTCTGAGCGGCCTGTTCGGCAGACGGTGCGGCCTGGCCAGTCTGCTCACCAGGCGACCCCGGTCCGCTCTGCTGAGCGGCTTCCTCGGCTTCCCCCGGCCGACCAGCCGAAGCGGCCCCGGCCGGGCCTTCACCGGAAGAGTCCCCGCCCCGGCCGAACTGCTCAGTCGGCTCGTCAGACGAGGGGTTCTTGTCGTCGTTCATCGTCGGTCCTCCGGGCTGAGCGGGTGGGAGGCGGGGTGTCCCGGCTCCCACCCCCGAGGGTGACCGTCGATGCTGTGGAGAAGCTGGATGCCAGCTGTTTAAATCCGCGCGCCGTTCACAGGTAGAACGACAGGAACAGGGTCACGACCCAGGTCGCGCCGAGCACCTGCAGCACGCGGTCCTTCAAGGCGATCTCGTCGGGCGCGCCGGCGTTGCCGCCGTCCACGTCGACCGCGTAGCGGAGCACCGCGATCACGAACGGGACCATCGACACGACCGCCCACACCGAGTTGTGCTCGGCCTGCCGGATCTCGAACGCCCACAGGCAGTACGACATGATCAGGATCGCCGCGGACGTCGCCCACACGAACCGCAGGTAGCTCGCCGAGTACTTCTTCAGCGAGGACCGGATCTTCGCCCCGGTGCGCTCGAACAGCATGATCTCCGCGTACCGCTTGCCCGCCACCATGAACAGCGAGCCGAACGCGGTGACCAGCAGGAACCACTGCGACATCGCGATGCCGCCCGCGACACCGCCGGCGACCGAGCGCATCAGGAAGCCCGAGCCGACGATCGCCAGGTCCACCACCGGCTGGTGCTTCAGGCCGAAGCAGTAGCCGAGCTGCACGGCTTCGTAGACCGCCAGCACGATCGCCAGCCGCCAGTCCGCCGCGAACGACACGGCGAGACCGGCCAGGAAGAACACCACGGCCGCCGCGTAGGCGACCGGGACCGGGACGATGCCCGCCGCGATCGGGCGGTTGCGCTTCGTCGGATGGGCCCGGTCGGCCTCGACGTCGACGGCGTCGTTGATCAGGTAAACCGACGAGGCGGTGAGCGAGAACGCCACGAACGCGATCAGCGCGTCGATGACCAGTTCGGTCCGGTTCGTCGCCTTCGAGAACGCGAAGAACGGCGCCGCGAAGACGAGGACGTTCTTCACCCACTGCTTCGGCCGCGCGGTCTTGATCACCCCGAGCACGAGACCCATCGGGCTCGGGCCGGCTTTCGGGGCCGAAGTCGGAGTCGAGGTCGGGGCCGGGGTCGCCGGAGCCGGAGCTTCGGTTTCCTCGGCCGCGTCGGTCTTCTCGGCAGCCGGCTTCGTCGCTTCTGCGGATTCGGCCGTACCGGACGCGTTTTCGGTTCGCTCGTCGGTCGTTTCGCTCATCGCTTTGTGGTCAGCTTCCGTCGGATCAGACCGCCGACTGCGCCTCCCAGGGCGGCTCCGGCCAGAACGTCTGTCGGATAGTGAACGCCGAGCAGCAGCCTCGAGGCGAGCATCGGCGGTACCAGGGCGGGGACCAGGTTACGCCCGGTCAATCCGGAGTAGAGCACCGCCGCCGCTGTCGTCGACGTCGCGTGCGACGACGGAAAGCTCAGCTTGCTCGGCGTGCCGACCAGAACCTCCACGCTGGGATGGTCCGGACGGCGCCGCCGCACGACGCGTTTCACGGCGATCGACGCGGCGTGCGCGCCCACCACTCCGGCCGCCGCGACCAGCCAGTCTTTGCGCCGGTCGCGGTCCGCCGCCGCTCCGAGCAAGCCCAGCGCGAACCAGCCCGCGCTGTGCTCCCCGAACAGCGACATTCCCCGCGCGACCTGAACCGTGCCCGGCTTCTTCAGCACCTTCTGGGTGGTGGAGAGCACAGCCACTTCGCCGCGCGGGGTGTCTTTCTCAAGCATCGATCGTCCCGTCGAGGGGCGCACCGTCGGTGAAATGCGGGGCGATCTTGTTGTCGAACATCGAGAGCGCCGACCCGATCGCCATGTGCATGTCGAGGTACTTGTACGTACCGAGCCGCCCGCCGAACAAGACGTTCTTCTCGCGCGCCTCGGTCTTCGCCAGCTCGCGGTAGCTTTCCAGCTTTTCGCGGTTCTCCGCGGTGTTGATCGGGTAGTACGGCTCGTCGTCTTCCTTCGCGAAACGCGAGAACTCGCGGAAGATGACGGTCTTGTCCTTCGGGTAGTCCCGCTCCGGGTGGAAATGGCGGAACTCGATGATCCGGGTGTAGTCCACGTCGGCGTCGTTGTAGTTGACGACCGAGGTGCCCTGGAAGTCGCCCGTCTGCGCGACCTCGGATTCGAAATCGACGGTGCGCCAGGTGAACCGGCCCGCCGAATAGTCGAAGTAACGGTCGAGCGGACCGGTGTAGACGGTCGGGGTGCCCGCCGGGATCAGGTCGCGCACATCGAAATAGTCGATGTTCAGCCGGATCTCGATGTTCTCGTGCTCGGCCATCTTCTCGAGCCACGCGGTGTAGCCGTTGACCGGCAGGCCCTCGTAGGTGTCGTTGAAGTACCGGTTGTCGAAGGTGTAGCGGACCGGCAGGCGGGTGATGATGTTCGCGCCGAGGTTCTTCGGGTCGTTTTCCCACTGCTTCGCGGTGTAATCCCGGATGAACGCCTCGTAGAGGGGACGGCCGATCAGGGAGATCGCCTTCTCCTCGAGGTTCTGCGCGTCCTCGGTCCGGAACTCGGCGGCCTGCTTGGCGATCAGCTCGCGCGCCTCGTCCGGCGTGTGCGATTTGCCGAAGAACTGGTTGATCAGGCCGAGGTTCATCGGCAGCGGGTAGACCTGCCCGTCGTGCTTGCCGAACACCCGGTGCTGATAGCCGGTGAACTCGGTGAAGCGGTTGACGTAGTCCCACACCCGCTTGTTGGACGTGTGGAACAGGTGCGCGCCGTAGCGGTGCACCTCGATGCCCGTTTCGGGCTCGACCTCGGAGTAGGCGTTGCCCCCGAGGTGGTGGCGGCGCTCGAGGACCAGGACCTTCTTGCCCAGCTCGGCCGCGGCCCGTTCGGCGATGGTCAGGCCGAAGAAACCGGACCCGACGACGACGAGGTCGTAACCGCGAAAGTCGTCTTCAGTAATCTTGGCGGAGTTCGTGTGCTCGCTCACGGGCGCTCAGGGTACGCAGTCGCGCGACCGCCTCCCGAACCGACCTCGGCATCCCGCCGGGTTTTACCCGCACTACACAAGTGAGAAGCATGCCTGCACCAGACACCTTCTGGACTTATTTCGGCGCGGTGGCCACTTACCTGGCCGTGCTGATGGTCCCGGGCGGCATCATCGGAAGGGCCGCGGGATTGCGCGGCTGGGCCCTCGCCGGACTAGCGCCGCTGCTCAGCTACGCCGTCACCGGTCTGGGCGGGCCCTGGCTGGCGGCGGTCGGCCTCCCCTACAACGTCCTCACCGCCGCGGCCTGCACCGTGCTGCTGGCCGGGGTCGCGTGGGGCGTCCGCAGGCTCTGCCTCGTCCGCGGCTGGATCAACCCCGGCGCGGAGGAACCCCCGGTCGTCTGGAGCACGCGCGCGCACTGGTCGGTCGCCGCGTGCGTCGTGGTGGCGACCGCGCTGTCCATCGCCGTGGTGCTGTCCGCGCGCGGCGGGACGACGGCGGTCTTCCAGCGCTGGGACACCGTCTACCACGCGAACGGCATCCGCTACATCGCCGACACCGGCGACGGCTCGCTCATCGGCATGAGCAAGATCAACTGGTACCCGGACGGCTCGTTCTACCCGAACGGCTATCACCTGGTCAGCGCGCTGGTGTACCAGATCTCCGGGACGACCATCCCGGTCACGCTGAACGCCGTCACCATGCCGGTCGCGGGCATCTTCGCGCTGTCGATGGTCGCTGTGGTCCGCCAGATGGGCGGCCGTGCGGTCTTCGCGGGCTGCGCGGCTCTCATCGCCGCAGCAGCCACGACGGGCGCGTACGAGTCGGTTTCGAGCGGCCTGCTGCCGTACGCGCTGGGCGTCGTCCTGACCCCGCTCATGGTGGTCTCGCTGCAACGCTTCCTCGTACGCCCCGGTATCGACACCGGCCTGGTGCTCGCGCTCACCGTCGACGGCTTGCTTGTCGCGCATTCGAGCGCACTGTTCGGCGGCACGCTCTTCGCGGCGCCGCTGGTGCTCCAGCGCTGGTACCGCTCGCTTCGCGGCCTTCAAGTGGACGGTGTGCCCGAAGGACGCAACGGGCTGCGCGTGATCGGCGGCGACATCGTGCGCGTAGTGCCGGTGATGGCGCTCGCGCTCGCGCTCGCCTCGCTGCAGATCATGGGCGCGATCGGCTTCACCAACGGCGCGTACCCGTACCAGCCGTGGAATTCGGACCTGCCGGTGATGTCGGCGCTGAACATGCTCGCCACGTTCCAGCAGGTGCTGCACAGCCCGCAGCTCTGGCTCACCGCGCTGCTCCTGGTCGGCGTGCTGAGCTTCCGCTCGCTCGGCAGGCTGCGCTGGCTGATCATCTCCGCGATCGGGCTGTCCGGGCTGTTCGTGCTGGTCACGTCCTACGGAGCCTCGCCGCTGGTGATCTCGCTGTCCCGGCCGTGGTGGAACGACCGGTTCCGGCTGATGGCGCTGGCCGCGATCCCGCTGTGCCTGCTCGCCGGGCACGGCATGGCGGAACTGCAGCGCTGGATCGCGCAGCTGATCCGCTCGGTCAGCTGGGCACAGGCGCGGCCGAAGGTGGTGTCGCGGCTCGGGGTCGCGGCGGCGGCGGTCGTCGTGGCCGTGACCGCGGTGCTGACCGGCGGTTTCTACCGCACCGCGAACGCCACCGCGGTGTCGTTCCTGTACTACAACGGCCCGGAGGGCGAGGTCACGCCGCCGGTCAGCCGGGACGAGATCGCGGCCATGGACTTCCTCGGCCGGATGGGCATCCCGGCCGAGGAGAAGGTGCTGAACGACCGGCTCGACGGCACCGCCTGGATGTACGCGCTGACCGGCGTGCACCCGGTGGCGGGCCACTACGACGGCGGCGGCCCGATCTCCCCGGACGCGGCGTACCTGGCGCTGCACTTCCGCGATTACGACCTGGACCTGCGCGTACGCGAGGCGGTGCAGCGGCTCAAGGTGCGCCACGTGCTGGTGGGCAGCGGTTCGATCGCCAAGGACGCGCCGCTCTCCCCCGGGCTGCGAGACCTGGCGGGCAGCGATTTCCTGCGGCTCGTCTACCGCAATCCCGGCGCGCAGATCTACACGATCATCAAGTGACTCCCGGGGACCGCAGCCAGCACCGCCGCGGTCCCCGGGCCGCTACTCGGCCTTGAGGCCCGGCAGCACTTCTTCGACGACCTTCTCCAGCACCGATTCGTGCCCCTCGTACGGCCCGCTCGAGCGCGGCCAGTGCGCGATGACGTCGGTGAAGCCCAGCTCACGAGCCCGTTCGGTGGCCTCGCGGAACGCCGCGACGCTGCTGAGCGAGAACACCGGCGCGGCGTCCAGGCTCAGGTACCGCTGGATGCTCGCCGGTTCCCGGCCCGCCGCTTCGGCCCGCTGATCGAACGTGCGGACCAGCTCGGCGATGCCGGTCCACCATTCGTCGAGGGTGTCCCCGCCGCGACCGGTGGTGACCCAGCCCGCCCCGAACCGCGCGGCCAGCGTCATGGTGCGCGGGCCGTTGGCCGCGACCAGGAACGGCAGCCGGGGCCGCTGCACCGTGCCGGGCAGGTTCCGCGCGCCGCGCGCGGAGTAGTACTCGCCGGAGAAGTCGAAGTTGTCGGTCATCAGCAGCCCGTCGAGGGCCTCGACGAACTCGGTGAAGCGGTCGACCCGCTGGCGCGCGGTCAGCTCCGGAGCGGCGAGCACCTGCGCGTCGTAACGCGAGCTGTCCACGCCGGCTCCGACGCCCAGCACGAACCGCCCGTCGGACACGTCGTCCAGGGTGATCAGCTCGCGCGCGAACGGCACGGGGTGCCGCGCGACCGGCGAGGCGACGAAGGTCCCCAGCCGGATCGTGGAGGTGACCATGGCGGCCGCGGTGAGGGTGGGCACAGCGGAGAACCACGGCCCGTCGACCAGCGATCGCCAGCCGAGATGGTCGTAGGTCCACGCGTGGTCGAAGCCGTACTCCTCGGCCGCGCGCCATTTCGGCTCGGCCGCCCACCAGCGGTCTTCAGGAAGAATTACGATGCCTGCTCGCACGAGGCCGACCGTAACGTCCGGCACTGACATTCGCTCGAACGGGCGGCGACCGGGAGAATGGGACGCGTGGAGAAACCCCGGTTGATCGCGTCCGATGTCGACGGCACCCTGCTCGGCCCCAGCGAACAAGTGACGCCGCGCACGGTGTCGGTCGTCCAGCGGATTCTCGCCGGCGACGTGCCGTTCGTGCTGTGCACCGGCCGCCCGCCGCGCTGGATCGCGCCGATCGCCCGCCCGCTCGGCCTGACCGGTTACGCGGTGTGCGCCAACGGCGCCGTGCTGCTCGACATCGGCAACGATTCGGTGGTGGCCGTGCACGGCGAACTCGAGCCGAAACTGCTGCACGACCTGGCCTCCGCGCTCGACAAGGCGCTGCCCGGCTGCCGGCTGGCCGCGGAACGGATCGGCACCGGATCGGTTGACCACGAACTGCGCAATTTCGTGATCGAACCCGAGTACCACAACCCGTGGGGCGACGAGGAGAGCCGGATCGCGCCGCGCGCCGAGGTGCTCGGGAAAACCGCGATCAAGCTGCTGATCAGCCGCCGGGGGATGACGTCGGAGGAGATGGCCGAGGCGGCGAGCGCGGTGCTCGATGGCGCGGTGGACGTCACGTATTCGTCTTCGGGCGGGCTGATCGAACTGGCCGCTCACGGCGTGACGAAGGCGACCGGGCTCGCGGACGTCGCCGAACGCTTCGACGTGCCGCAGTCGTCCGTGATCGCCTTCGGAGACATGCCCAACGACGTCGAGATGCTGCAATGGGCCGGACACGGCGTCGCGATGGCCAACGGACACCCGACCGTACTGGCCGTGGCGGACGAGATCACCGGACCGGCCGCGGAGGACGGCGTGGCGCAGGTGCTGGAGCGCTGGTTCTAAGCGCCCCAATGTGGCATTGGGTGCATCTGACGCACCCAATGTGGCGTTCGGTGCGCTGAGCGCACCCAATGTGGCATTGGGGCGCTTACCCGGTCACGAGCGGCGGTCGAGCGCGGCGGCTTCCTCAGGCGTCGGCGCGCTGCCGCCGAGGTGGGCGGGCAGCCACCAGCGTTCGGCGTCGCTCTCCGGGGCCTCCGGGTACTCCGCCTGCGCCTTTTCCAGCAGCTCCGACATCCGGGCGCGCAGATCCGTCGTGAGTGCCTCGCACGAGTCGTCCGGTCCGGGGCGCATCGGCTCGCCGATCACCACGGAAATCGGCACGTGCCTGCGGGTGAGGTCCTTCGGGCGGCCCTTGGTCCACAGCCGCTGCGTGCCCCACAGCGCCATCGGGATCACCGGCACGCCCGCCTCGGCGGCCATCCGGACCGCGCCGGTTTTGATGTCCTTCACGGTGAACGACCGGCTGATCGTGGCCTCCGGGAAAACGCCGACGACCTCGCCCGCGCGCAGCCGGGCCACCGCTTCGTCGTAGGACGCCTGCCCGGCCGCGCGGTCGACCGGGATGTGGTGCATGCCGCGCATCAGCGGACCGGCGACCGGGTTGCTGAAGATCTCCTGTTTGGCCATGAACCGCACCAGCCGCTTCGCCGGACGGGCGCCGAGGCCGCAGTAGATGAAGTCCAGGTAGCTGACGTGCGTGCAGGCGAGCACCGCACCGCCGCGGGCGGGCACGTGCTCGGCCCCGGTCACCCGGAGTCGGTTGTCGAGCAGCCGGAACATCAGCCGCGCGGCGACCAGGACGGGCGGGTACACGAAGTCAGCCATGCGACCAAGGCTACGGGACCGTAGGTTTCCCGCCGGTAGGTCGCGCGGGTCGGCTCCGCCACACTTCAGGGGCAGGACACGTAGTGGAAGTCCGGGGCGCGGTCGAGTTCGCCGACGAGCCTGCTCGCGTCGTCGGCACGGGGGTAGACCGAGATCCAGAACGGCGTCCCGATCCGCCGGAAGGTCGCGACGCGGTACCAGGCGGGCAGGTCGTCGGCGCAGTCCTGGCGGCTGGCGTACCCCGACCGGCCGGGCACGGCGAGCGTCGACCGTTCCGTGTCCAGCCCGACCACCACCACCTTCGAGCCGGCGCGGCTAGCGAGCAGCCCCGGCGCTCCGGCGCTCACGACCGATCCCGGCGGCAGGTAGCGGGCGAGCCAGTCGCCGACCTCGGCCAGCTGCGCGCCCTGCGTGCTCCAGGCCCGTACGCGCTCCAGCACGTCCGGGCTGAGCACGGAGATCGCCACCGCGATCCCGGTGAGCGCCGCGGTGACCGCCGGAACCGCCCGGGACATCGCCCGCGGCCGCGGGGCCGGGGTGAGGACGCCGCACCCGGCTACCGCGGCGACCGCCAGCAACGGCGGCACCGGCACGAGCAGCCGCCACGAAAGTCCCGGATCCTCCTCGAAAAGCACCACGAACGCGGTGTGCCCGACGGCGAGAATCAGCAGCAGCCACAACGCCGACCGGGCTTCCACCGCGCGTCCCCTGCCCGCTGCCAGCCCCGCCACCACGACGGCCGGGACGAGAAAACCCAAGTGCGCCAAGGAAAAACTACCAAGATACGGCCAATCCAGCCCGGGCGGCGAACTCTCGTCGGGCACGAAACGGTCGTAATACGTGACGCGCCAAGCCGTCCACGGAACCAGGAACACCAGCGCGCCCAGCACGAACCCGGCCGGAGCCCACCAGGTGTGCCGTCCGCGCGCGGCGGCGAAAACAAGCCACACCGCGCCGACGACAGCGAGCACCAGTCCTTCCGGCCGCGTCATCACCGCGCTGGCCACGAGCACCCCGGCAACCAACGGCCGGCCTGCCACCAACGCGTACGCGGCACAGAGCACAAGCAACGCGAACATCGGCAGCTCAGTGCCCGAAAGCCCGTACACCGCGAGCCCGTTCGCCCCCGCGGTCAGCAACGCCGCCGCGACCCCGACCGCCCGCCGAGGCTCAACCCCCTCCGGCAACGCGAGCGCAGTGATGCGATTGGCGAGGAAATACGCCATCAACACGCACCCCAGCGCGGCCGCGCCACTCAAGACGACAGCCGCGGCAGGCACTTCCGCACCGAATGCCCCGCGCGGCAACGCGATCATCACCAGCCAGAGGAAATTCGCGTACATTTCGCTGCGGTCGCCTGTATTGAATACCGGGCCATTGCCGTCGGCGATGTTCTGCGCGTACCGGAAACTGACGTACGCGTCCTCGGTGGCGATCGCGAACAACAGCTGATGCAGCAGCGAAAACCCGAGAATGAGAAGAAGAGCCGCGACGCGCCACCGCCGGTCCCGCCCCAGCCGCCGCCAAGCGGCGACGACCAGTGCGGCCAGCACCAGCCATCCCCCCACGACCGCGTAAACCACGCGCCCCCAGCCTCCCGCGCCCCTCACCCGTCCGGCCGACCCCTCGCGGACCGCTCCTCACCGGTTCCAGTCAAGCGCGCCGCCGCGCTCCCCCGACATCAGCCGTTCGGGTGCATATGGCGCCAGCTAGTCTTGGCGACGATTTCAATCCGCCACGGCGGGGGCCGGCGGAATCCCGTGACCCGAGGAAGACTGTGCCGAGCGAACCCACCATGCTGTCCGTGGCAGCCAGCATCGCCTGCTGCCTGCTTGTCCTCGGGATTCCCGGGCTCATCACCGGCGTCGCGGCCGGGCTGCGCGGTTGGCTGCTGGCCGGGCTGACGCCGCTGCTGAGCTACGCCATCGGCGGCCTCGCGGGCCCGTGGACAGCGGCGATCGGGCTGCCCTTCAACGCCTGGACCTACGCGCTGACCACGGTGCTGTTCGCGGCCGTCGCGTTCGGACTCCGCCAGCTGACCGTGCGCCGGTGGCCGCCCGAGCCGGAACCGCGAGCCTGGGAGCCGCGGGCGAACTGGGCAGTCGGCGCGTGCCTCGTCCTCGCGACCGTGATCGGGTTCTACACGGCCGTACGCGGCATGGGACACCTCGGCGCGATCGCGCAGGGCGGCGACGCTCCGTACGCGGCCAACGGCGTGCGCTACATCGCTGAAACCGGCGACGGCAGCCTCTTCGGCATGAGCACGGTGAACTGGTACGGCGACAGCTCACCGCCCTTCTACCCCAACGCCTACCACCTGCTCGCCTCCGTGCAGTACACGCTCAGCGGCGGTTCGATCCCGCTGACTCTGGACGTGAACACCGCCCTGCTGCCGGGACTCCTGGCACTTTCGCTTGTGACGATGGTGTGGGCGTTCCGCGGCCGTGCCGTGCTGGCCGGGGCTGTCGCGCTCGCGGCGGCAGCGCCGACGATGGGCCTGTACGAGTCGATGAACCGCGGGCCGTTGTACCCGTTCCTGCTGGGCATCGCCCTCACCCCGCTGGCCGCCGTGGTGCTGCGCCGCTACCTCGACCGGGTCGCGCCGGACACCGGCTTCGTGCTGATGATCGCGGCGATCGGGCTGCTGTGCGTCCATTCGTCCGCGTTGTTCGGCGCGATCCTGTTCGCCGGCCCGCTGCTGGTGCAGCGCTGGATCGAGCGGTGGCGTTCGATCGGCCGGGACCTGCTGGCGCTGGCTCCGATCGCGGTGGTGTCGGTTCTCGTGGCCTCGCTGCAACTCTTCGGCGCGATCGGACAGGCAAGCAGCTGGGGCTACCTCGGCTGGCCAAGCGAATGGCGGGCGACAACCGCGCTCGGTGCGCTGCTCGGCTTCCAGCACGTCGAGCCGCACCCGCAGATCTGGCTGTCGGCGGCGTTGCTCGTCGGTTTCATCTTCTTCGCGAGGCTCGGCGCCCTGCGCTGGATCGGACTGACCGCGCTGATCACCGGCCTGTTCTACATGGTGGTGGCGTCCTCGGACGCACCGCTGGTCATGGCGCTGTCGCGGCCGTGGTGGGACGACCCGTTCCGGTTCATCACGATGGCGATCGTGCCGCTGACGTTCATCGCGGGGCACGGCGTCGCGGCACTGCACGAGTGGCTGAAGGAACGACTGCCCTCGCGCCTTCCGCCCGCCGCGCTGGCCGCGGTGGTGCTGCTCGCTTTCGTCGGCGTCACGAAGGGCCTGTACACCGAGACCAACAGCGACATGGTCGCGGTCGGCTATCAGAAGCCCGATCCGCGCGAGCTGAACATCACGCCCGGCGAGGAACGCGCGATGGCGGAACTGGGCAAGCTGGCGAAGCCCGGCGATTGGGCGATGAACGACCGCTACGACGGCACTCCGTGGACCTACGCCCTCAGCGGAGTCCGGACTGTTGCCGCCCACGACGACGGCTCCGCCCGGCCGTCGGACGCCGTGCTGCTCGCCGGGAAGTTCCGCGACTACGAAACGGATCCAGCGGTTCGCGCGGCGGTCGAACGGCTCAACATCCGCTGGGTGATACTCGGCCGCCCGGCTGCGCCGCCGAACCGCGCGTACGCGGATGAAGGCGTGGTCGGACTGGACGGGCTGCCGTTCCTGAAAGAGGTTTACCGCAATGAGGACGCGGTGATTTACCAGCTGAAGCGCTGAGTCTGGTTGATTTCAGCGGCAGTTGGCAAAGGAGGCCCGCCCGAGCGATACGCCCGGGCGAGCCTCCCCTTTCCCAAGCCTGAACAACGAACCCGGCGGTTCGCGCTGCGGTCGAACGACTCAACATCCACTGGGCGATCCTCGATCGCCCGGCCGCGCCGCCGAAGCCCGCATACGCGAGCGAAGGGCTGCTCGGGCTGGACGGGCAGCCGTTCCTGAAAGAGGTCTACCGCAACGAGGACACGGTCATTTACCAACTGAGGCGCTGAGCCTGGCCCATTCCAGCGGCAGGACCTTTAGCACCCACAAAAAGGAGGCCGTCCGAGCAACACGCCCGGACGGCCTCCCCCTTGTCTCAAGCCTGAATCAGGCCGCGTCCACCGCGACTTCCCGGCGAGCGGCCAGCTTCGCCGCCAGCGCCGCCAACCCCGCCGTGAGCAGGTCCGCCACCGTGAACATGACCCGCGACGCCACCGCGAACGCCGTCGCCTGGCCGACCGTCAGGCCGCTCGCGGTGAGGACCGCGACCTGGGCGACCTCGCGGACGCCGACGCCGCTGGGCAGGATGAACGCGAACGTGCCGACCGTCATCGCGACGGCCATCGCGCCGATGCACAGGATGAGGCCGTTGATGCCGGGCGCTCCGACCGAGTTCGCCAGCAGCCACAGGTGCACGCCCTGGAACACCCAGGCTCCCATGGACGCGCCGAACGCCTTCAGCACCACGCCCCAGCCGAGCGGCTCGGCGAGCGGCGGGCGGCGCAGGATCTTCAGGACCAGCGACGTGCCCCAGGTCAGGATGCGCGGGTGCAGCAGCGCGAGGCCCACCGGGATCAGCACGAACAGCCACATCGCGCGCGGGCTGTTGCTGAACAGCGCCGGGGCCGCGAGCAGCGACACGACCAGCGCGGACACCACGCCGAGGCCGAGCTGGATCAGCGAGCCGGTGAAGATCCGGGCTCGCGCCAGGCCCGCCTTGCGGCCGAGCTCCATCTGCAGCAGGTACGCCCACACCGAACCGGGCACGTACTTGCCGAGCGAGCCGACCAGGCAGATCTGCGCGCCGCGGGCGTAGCCGACCGGCTTGCCGCCGAGGTGGTCGACCAGGACCTGCCAGCCCCAGACGGACACGAGGATCGCCGCCGTCAGCGACACCAGGCTGAGCACCGACGACTGCCAGGCGACGTCCGCCAGGGTGTGCCAGAACTCGTTCCAGTTGGACGCCAGGCTCTTCGCGGCGAAGCCGATCACCAGCAGGATGGCGACCCAGCGCACGACGTCGAGCACCCGCGCCTTGGTGGACTTGCGGGCTTTTCCGGTGGTCGGGGCGTCCTCAGCGGACGGGGCGTCGTCCCCCGGTGTCTGCGTACGAACGGTCGTCACTGCCTCTCAGCTCCTCAGGCCGATACCGTGACCAGGCGGCTGAACTCGGACAGCAGATCGTAGCCGTCCCAGACCCCGGCGAACGTCAGGGCCGAGCCGAAGGGCACGACCCGGTCCACCCCGCGTCCGGCGAGCGCCGTCACGAATCCGGTCAGTTCTTCGCGGGTGAACCCGAACTGGCTCACCGTCTGGTCTTTGCGCTGCACGATCGGCACCAGCTCGTCCAGCGACGCCACCGAGGCGTTCGCGAACGTGCCCGCGCCCAGCCATTCGCGCGGCATCACCGTGGCGTCGGCCAGTTCGAGCGTCGCCAGCGCGTTGCCGTCGAAGCGGATCGACGACACGAGGCCGTCGACCGCCGCGCCGTACGCCGACACTCGCTTCTGCACGGCCATCGCCGGCTCGGTGACGTGTTGTTTCGCTGCCAGCACCTGGGCGAGCAGCTCGCGGAACTCCTGTCCGGCGGCCTGCGCGCCCGCCGAATCGCCGACCCAGAACACCGCGCGCGGCGACGAGCAGGCGGCCTGGTCGAACCAGTACGAGTCGTTGTAGAAGCCCTCGGCGGCGGCCTTGCGCTGTTCCGGCGCGGCCTCCTGCCAGCCGCGGACCGACGCGATCGCGAAGGACGAGCGGTCCGGGAAGGTGAGGTCGCGCGCGTGCGGGGCGAGCGGGTACTTCCGCAGCGCGGCCACCGAAGCGTCGCCGCCCCAGATCACCCGCAGGTCCGCGGCCAGCGACAACGCGCCGCTGACCTCGTCGCTGCGGTCGTAGGTGACCATGCGCTGGGTGGCCCGGATGGTCGCCGCGGTTTCCGGCGACACGTCTTCGAGCGCCGCGTTCAACGCTTCCAGCACGGCCTCCGCCGCACCGGCCGAACGCGACGACACCCGCACGACGTTGCTGTTGCCCGCCAAGGCGGACAGCGCCCACGAGTACACGAAGATGGTGTCCACATTGGCGGGCGGCACGTGGAAAACGAGCCCGCGCGGAAACCGCAGCGAATCGCCGTCAGTTTCCAAAGTGGACAGTGACTTCGCGAGTTCTCCCTTGCGCAGGAAGAAACCCAGCGACGCCAGCTCGGGGAAACGACGCGCCAGCGCGGGCGCGAGCAGCTTGCGCGCGAACTTGGTGACGAATTCGACCACCCGCGGGTCGCCGACGGTCAGCCGGCCGCCGGGCGGCTCCTCGCGCAGTTCGTTCAGCACCGCGTCGACCGAAATCGCGTCGCCCAGCGGGAAACGCTGTTCCAAAGCACTCACGCGGCGGCTCCGGTGAACGTGTCCGAGCATCCGCGAGCCTCGGCCTTCGGCAGCCTGCCCAGCACGGAGAAGTGCTTGCCGGGCCAGTCGCCGTCGTCGATTCCGTTGTAGACGCCGAGGTCCTCGGTCAGCAGCACGTGTCCCGGGTACGACCGCGGCAGCGTGCTCACCACCTCGATGACGCCCGGTTTGCCGACCGGCTGCTCTTCCCAGGTCTCCGGGTCGCGGATCACAACGTCGGCGAAATCGGGGCAGTACAAGGAATTCCCGGACGGTCCCTCGAGGAACACGGTGCCGATCTGCTCGATCATCCCGTAGTAGTTGTGGATCCGGGTGAGACCGGTGTCCTCTTTGAACCGGCGGCGGAACTCGCTGTTGTCGACCGCGCGGTCGATCAGTTTCTTCCATCCGCCGGAGTGGATGAGGATGCCGTTGGACAGGTCGAGCTTGTGCTCGCGGGCGACCTCGTAGAGGTACTGCCACACCATGAACGTGAAACCGAAGATCAGGAACGGGCGGTCCCCGTACTCGGCGAGGAACTTCCGCACGGCCTCGACGTCCGGCTTGTCGTTCTCGTCCAGCACGTAGGTGTGCTTGCGGCCGAAGTTCGCCATGCCGAGCACGCCCGCGCCGCGCGCGGAGAACGACCGGCGGTTCTTGATGATGCCGATGGTGTCGACCATCAGCATCGGCAGCCGCTCGCCGCCCAGCACCTCCTGCAGGGTGGCTCCGAGCTGCTTGGTCTGCGCGGCCGCCGCGTCTTTGTCCAGGTAGATCCGCGACGCACCGGCCCCGGTGGTTCCCGAGGACGTGAGGGTTTTGAACACCTCGGCGTCCGGGATCGACTTCAGGTCGTGCGTCTTGAACATCCGCACCGGCAGCCACGGCAGGTCGGCGATCGTGTCGAACGACGCGTCCGGCGCGAAACCGAGCGAGGACAGGATCCGCTCGTACCCGGCGGAGTTCGCCCGGTGGTGCGCGGTCAGCTCGGCAAGCTCAGGGAGCAGTGCCGCCTCCCGCTGCGCCTGCGAGCGCGTGAACACACTCATACCCGTCCTTCCAGCGACCGGTAGTCGATCTTGCCGCTGGCCAGCAGCGGCACGGTGTCGATCGGACGCACGTCGAACCCGCTGGCGTGCAGGTGCAGCCGCTCCGAAAGCGCCCGCGCCGCGTCCTTGCAGATCGCCTTCGCGCCGTCGCCCTCGGGCAGTTCGGCGAACAGCACGACCTTGTCGCCCGCCGCCACCGCGGCCACCACGTCGATGCCCACCGCGGCCGTGCGCACGGCCTGCTCCAGATCGTCGAGGCTGACCCGGTTCCCGAACACCTTGCCGATCCGCTTGAGCCGTCCGGTGATGTACAGGTATCCCTCTTCGTCGAGATACCCGAGATCGCCGGTGGCCAGCGTGCCGCCGTATTCGTCGCCCGCGCTCAGCCCCGCTTCGTCCTCGGCGTAACCCATCATGACGTTGGGTCCACGGTAAAGGACCTCACCGACAATTTTGGGATGCGTGGTTTCCTCGCCGTCGTCGCGGCGGATGGCGAACTCGCCGCCGGGCAGCGCCGGGCCGGCCGAGCCGATCTTGTCCGCGAGCCGTTCCGCGGGCACCGTGGTCATCCGCGGGGCCGCCTCGGTCTGGCCGTACATGACATACATCCGGCCGCCGACCGCGATCATCTTGTCGTTGAACTCGGCGACCAGTTCGTCCCGCAGTTTCCCGCCCGCCTGGGTGAGGGTGCGCAGGGTCGGGTACTTCGCCGGATCGAATTTCAGCCGGCGCAGCATTTCGTAGTGATAGGGCACGCCGGACAGCGAAGTCACGCCGTGTTCTTTGACCGCGTCCCAGAATCCGCGACCCAGAACGCCAGACTGCTCGATAACCACAGTCGCGCCGCGCAAAAGATGCGAATTCAGCACCGAAAGGCCGTAGCTGTAGTGCAACGGCAGGCAGGTCGGCGCAACCTCGTCCGAGTCGATCGCCAGCACCTGCGCGATGGCGTCGGCATTGGCCAGCACCGCCTGCCGCGACAGCCGCACGAGCTTCGGATTGCCGGTGGAACCGCTGGTCGGCAGCAGTACGGCCAGGTCGGGATGCGGCTCGACGCCCTCGGCGGAGTCGCGCACCCAGTCCGCGCCGCGGGTGGTGTACCCGGACGGCGCTTCGCCGGACGCGGCGAGCACCGCAGCCGGGCGGAAGCGCTCGACCAGCCCGCTCAGCACGTCGGCGTCCAGCGCCGG
This sequence comes from Amycolatopsis sp. NPDC054798, assembly GCF_053611505.1. Taxonomy (NCBI): domain Bacteria; kingdom Bacillati; phylum Actinomycetota; class Actinomycetes; order Pseudonocardiales; family Pseudonocardiaceae; genus Amycolatopsis; species Amycolatopsis sp. NPDC054798. Next base: position 40,848 of record NZ_JBSHAM010000020.1, read on the forward strand.
ATCGATCAGCGCGATCGCCCGGCCGCCCTCGAACGCGCCGAGGTAGGTCAGCACGCTGTCGAGGTCGACCGACATCCGCGCGAAGACGACGCCCACCGGCAACGAGGCCAGCGCGTCGGTCTTCCGGCGCACCTGGCCGGACAGTTCCGCGTCGTCCAGCGTGCGGCCCCCGGCCACGTCCACCAGCCGGGAACCCGCACCCACCAGAGTCACAGCACCAAGCCTCCGTCGATCCCCACTACCTGCCCGGTCACGAACGACGCCTCGTCGCTCGCCAGGAACCGGATCACCGCCGCCACCTCGCCTGCCTGGCCGAGCCGGCCGAGCGGGGTCTTGGCGATGTTCGAGGCGCGGGCATCCTCGCTCAGGCTTTCGGTGAGGGCGGTTTCGATCACACCAGGAGCGACCGCGTTGACCCGGATGCCGGAGCGGCCGAGTTCCTTCGCCGCCGAGCGCGCGATGTTCGCGACCGCCGCCTTCGAGGCCGCGTAGACCGTCTGGCCCGCGCTGCCGTATTCGCCGACCACCGAGGCCAGCACCACGATCGCCCCGGTTTTCTTGCGCATCATGGCTCGCGCGGCCGCCTGCACGGTGTGCAGCGTGCCCGCGACGTTCGTGGACAGCGTCCGGTCGACATCGTCCGGGCGGATCATGCCGAGCAGGCCGCCCTCCATGATCCCGGCGTTGGCGACCGCGACGTCCAGCCGGCCGTGCTCCTTGGTCACGTCCTTGACCAGCGCGGCGACGGCCTTCGCGTCAGTGATGTCGAGCGCGCGGCCACTGACCGAGGGGCCCACCGAAGCGGCGGCCTCCTTGGCGGCGGTCTCGTCCCGGCCGGTGAGCACCACGGTGGCCCCGGCCTCGGCGAGCGCGTGGACGGTGGCCAGGCCGATGCCCCTGGTGCCTCCGGTGACCAGCGCGACCTTCCCCGCGAACGTGCTCACGCCTTCTCCTGCAGCTCCTTGACCATGTCCACGGCCACCTTGAAGCTGCTCATGTCGATCACCTGGTCGGTGTCGAATTCCACGTCGAACTCGTCCTCGATGGCCGCGATCAGTGCCATGTGGCCGACCGAGTCCCACGCTTCGATGTCGCGGTACTTGAGGTTCTCGACGTCGACCCCGTCCTCGAGCTGGAGAGCGTCGACGAAGACTTCCTTCAGCTTGTCCTGCACAGCCATGTCTACCCGGCACTTCCTTCTCGAATGGGGCTGGTGACCACTATCGACGGTACCAACCATGGAGTTTCAGCCCGCGCGTGCGGGCAGCAGTTCACGGAGCGTCTCGAGGTAGCGGTCCGCGCCCTCGGGCCGGAACTTCAGCGAGTCGTTGCGCACGACCACGCTGAGAGCACCGGCGGCATGCGCGGCCTCCACGTCGTGGAAGGTGTCGCCGACGAGCACCGCTTCCTCCGCGGCCGCGCCGAAGTGCCGGAGCACCGCGGTCACGCCCTCGGGATCCGGCTTGAGCCGGCGGACGTCCTCCCGACCTATGACGTGCAGGCCCCGGGCGAGGTTGCCCAGCGCGTCCTCGACGCACAGCCGTGAGTTCCTCGTCACCACTGCGAGCCGGTAACTGCCAGCCAGTTCCGTCAGGAGTTCGCGGGCGCCGTCGGTGAATTCGCCATTCGGCACCGCAGCGCGCTCGAACCGCGTCACCACGTCGAGCCGGGCGGTGTCGCCTTCGTCGAGCCAGCGCTGGAACAGCTCGCCGAGCTTGTCCTCAGCGGACAACTCCAGCTCAGCGCGCAGGCCCGCGAAGTCGACCGGCAGCCGGAACAGCGTGCCGTCGAAGTCGAAGGCCAGGACCGTCCGCCCGGTCAGATCCGCTTCGAGGCCCATTCGCCTTCCTTGACCAGCTTGTAGCCCATGTCGATCATGCGGACCCAGTACAGGTCGTCGGGCAGCGGGTTGTAGACCTCGGGGCGCTCGGTCAGCTCGTTGCCGAGCCCGAGCTGGACGTACATGTCGGGCATGTTCAGCCCGGCGTGCGCGAAGAAGTTGCTGGTGGTGAAGAAGCGGCCGACGTTGATCTCGGTCACCATCGGCACCCCGGCGGCGTTCTCCTTCATGTCCACGCAGAACACGCCGTGCGGCTTCTCCGACACCGCGCGCACCGCGGACTCGCCGATCTTGTTCACGTCGTCGCGGTTGACCGTCTTGGCCACCGACGGCGACGAGCTCTGCCCGCTGGGAGTGAGGTTGCCGAAGATGTACTCGATGCGGGAGCGCGCCTGCGAGGTGATCAGCTCGCCCTCGTGCCACAGGCTCTGCCACGCGAACTCCTCGCCCGGCAGGTATTCGCTGGCCATGAAGTCGCCGTAGTCGAGGCCGCGGAAGCCGCGCCAGTAGTCGATCCAGGCGTCGCCCTGGTAGAAGGAGTTGATCGGCAGGCTGCCCCGGGAACCGGCGCCGCGGATGGCGCGCAGCCAGACCCGCGGGTTGATCTTGAGCAGCTCTTCGAGGCCGCCCTTGAGGTCGTCCGGCGAGTCGATTTTGATCGCTTCCGGCACCGAGACGCCGTTCGCCTTCATGTGCGCGTTGAACGCCATCTTGTCGTGGCACAACGCGATGGCGCGCGCGTCCGGCAGGAACGTCGGCGCGTTCAGCTTGTCGCGGTTCTCGGCGAGGTAGCCGACCTCGACGTCGGGCTGCGGGTGCACGAAATCGATGCGCTCGGTTTCGATGACGCGGTTGATCGCGTCGGCGTACCCGGGATCGCTGACCGGCGGAACCAGATATTTGGCCTCGACGTCGAGAAGCTCGAGATGGAACGGCTTCACGTCGGTGCCGACGACCTGGTAGTCGTTTCCGGCGACGGCGAGCGCGTCCCGGAAGTTGTAGGCGGCCGATCCGCCGGCGCCGGTGATGAGGATGCGTGCGCTGCTCATTCGCGTGTTCTCAGCCTTACCTGTTCAGTTCCCGCCGGAGCCGGGACGGTAGCCGGAAGCCCACTTGTGGTCGGCGAGTATCGTGACGCCCGCGTCTGTGCTGACTGCACCGAACTCGGGCTAGTGCCATGCCGAGGCAAGACTGTACCGGACGCGCCGAAAGTGCCCGCCGAGAGCGAGAGACTGCAGATGATCCCCATTACCGTGGTCGACGTCCGCGCTGCGGAGGACCTGGTTGTCGAAGTGCTGCGATCCGGCGCTATCGCCCAGGGCCCGATGGTGAAGCGTTTCGAAGACGCGTTCGCGCACGTGTCAGGAACGAAACACGCCATCGCCGTGAACAACGGGACGACCGCGCTGGTCGCGTCCCTGCAGGCACTCGACCTGCAGCCCGGCGACGAGGTGGTGACCTCGCCGTTCACCTTCGTCGCCACCCTGAACGCGATCCTGGAGGCGGGCGCGACCGTCCGGTTCGCCGACATCCGCCGCGACGACTTCGCGATCGACCCGGACGCCGTCGCCGCCGCGATCGGCCCGCGCACCAAGGTGCTCATGCCGGTGCACCTGTACGGGCAGACGGCCGACATGGGCAAGCTCGCCCCGCTGGCCGCGGAGCACGGGCTGCACGTGGTCGAGGACTCCGCGCAGGCGGTCGGCGCCTCGTTCGAGGGCCGCAAAGCCGGGTCGTACGGCATCGGCTGCTTCTCGCTCTACGCGACGAAGAACGTGACCACCGCCGAGGGCGGCGTGATCACCACGGACGACGACGCGCTGGCCGACAAGCTGCGCGTGATGCGGAACCAGGGCATGAAGGCCCGGTACCAGTACGAGATGGCCGGCCACAACTACCGGATGACCGACCTGCACGCCGCGGTCGGCATCCCGCAGCTGGAGAAGCTCGACCAGCTCACCGCGGCCCGCCAGGCCAACGCGAAGCGGCTGTCCGAGGGACTGGCCGGCACGCCGGGCCTCGAGGTGCCGCAGGTGCTGCCCGGCCGCGAGCACGTGTGGCACCAGTACACCGTGCTGGTCGGCCCGCACGCGATGCTCTCGCGCGAGGAGTTCGCCTCCGCGCTGACCGAACGGGGCATCGGGAACGGGATCTACTACCCGAAGATCGTCTTCGACTACGACTGCTACCGCGGGCACCCGCTGATCCCGGACGCCAGGGTCGAGGACTTCCCGGCGGCGGCCGCCGTTGCCGCGCAAGCGCTTTCGCTTCCGGTGCACCCGCATCTGACCGAGTCCGAAGTGGACAAGATCATCGAGACTGTTCGAGAGGTACTCGGCGCATGACGCACCGCATCGCACTCGTCGGCACCGGCAACATGGGCTCGCTGCACGCGCGCGTCCTGTCGCAGAACGACCGGGTGGACCTGGCCCGCGTGATCGACCCGCGCGAGGAGGCCGGCCGCGCGGTCGCCGAACGCTACGAAACCCAGTGGACGCCGGAAATCGGCTCACTGTCCGATGTGGACGCAGTAGTGCTCGCCTCGGCCACCGAGGTGCATTACGAGCTGGCACAAGAGATTCTCGGCCAGGGCAAGCCGATGCTGGTCGAGAAGCCGGTGTGCAACAGCCTCGAGTTCTCGCAGGAAATCGTTGCCCTGTCGGCGAAAAAGGACGTCCCGCTGATGTGCGGGCTCCTGGAGCGCTACAACCCGGCGGTGATGACCGCGCGAGCGCTGGTGAACGAACCGGTGCACCTGATGGCGCGCCGGCACGGCCCGTACGCGCCGCGGATCAAGACCGGCGTCGCGTGGGACCTGCTGGTGCACGACGTCGACCTGGCGATCCAGTTCTTCGGCGGGGACACGCCGGGCCGGGTCACCTCCAGCGCGGGCTACTTCCACCCGCAGTCGGTCGACGGGGCCGAGGACACCATCGAAACGGTGCTGTCGTTCCCCGCCGGGCTGGCCACGGTGTCGGCCTCGCGGCTGGCACAGCGCAAGGTCCGGTCGCTGATGGTGTCCGAACTGGACCGGATGGTGGAGATCGACCTGCTGCGCCGCGACGTGACGATCTACCGGCACGTCTCGCACGATTCGGTCACCCCGGACGGGCTCGGCTACCGGCAGCAGACCGTGATCGAGATCCCGGAACTGATCACCGCGCGCGAACCGCTGGCGACCCAGCTGGACCGGTTCATCGACCTGCTGGAGGGCAAGGTCGACGCGGACGTCGAGCGCGCGCTGATCCTGCCGTCGCACGAGGTCGTGGCGCAGGTCCTGGCCGAGGCCGCCTGATTATTCGGTGAGGCGTTTGCCGTCCGCGGAGTAGGCGACCAGCGGGGTCGCCCTCTCGGCGGACGGCACGTCGTCCTGGTCGAACCAGAACACCACCACGTCGGGGTCCTCGCTCCAGCGCGCCGTGTGCGCCGGGACCGTGCGACCGTCCACTGTGGTCTCGATGCGGGCGGCTGGCCCGCTGAAGTAGCCGTACACCGGCACCCAGATGTCGGACACCGTCGTGCCGCCCGAGGTGGCGTGGAAGCCGAACGACCGGTCCATGCCGTCGGATTCGTTGGCGAGGTAGAGCGGACGCAGGTTGCCGTTCGGCTCGTACAGGCTGGCCATCACTCCGAATTGGACGCTCGGCAGATTGTCCGGATCGTCGATTTCCGTTGCGTAGAAGACAAGTTCCGCGCCATCGGTGTAGGTGCCGGTGGAGATCACCTCGCCGAGCGGCCGCGATTCCGCCGGCGTCGGAGCCGAAACCGGAGTCGACGAGGCCACACTCGTCACCATCGGCACCGGTGAAGCCGCCGCGTGCACCTGCTCCGGCGCACCGCCCGGCGAACGCAGCCACACCGCCCCGAACACCACGGCGACCACCGCCACCGCCGCCCCCGAGGACGTCAGAAACCGCCGCCGCCGCCGGATCCGGCCGCCCTCTTTGAAGATCCGGTCAAGATCGGGCTCGGCGAAGGGTTCCACGGGCGCTTCCTGAAGCGCGGCCCGCAACCGGTCGAGTTCGTCGGTCACGCGCTCACCTCCCCGACCAGCGCGTCGCCGTCCACGCGCAGCTTCGCCAGCGCGCGTGAATTGGTGCTCTTGACCGTGCCAACGGACACGCCCAGTTCCTCGGCGACCTGATGTTCCGGCAAATCGAAGAAATGCCGGAGAACCACCACAGCGCGTTCCCGCGCGGTGAGCCGGGCCAATGCGTCGGAAAGCCATTCCCGATCCGTGACGGCGTGCGAGATGTCCGGCACCTTAGCCGGTTCCGGCATCTCCTCGGTGGCGTATTCGCGGATCGGGCGGCGCCAGAGGTCGATGACGTGATTGGCCAGCACCCGCCGGGCGTAGGCATAGGGATTCTTCCGCCGCACCCTCGGCCAGGCGGCGTAGGTGCGGGTGAAGGCGGTCTGCGCGGCGTCCTCGGCCTGATGGCGGTCGCCGGTGAGCAGGTAGGCCGCGTGCGTGAGCCGGGCCGAACAGGACCGCACGAAGTCGGCGAACTCGTCGTCCCCGCGCACCATCCCACCCCTGTTTCCCGGTTGCCTTGCTGTCCAGGTTACGGGGTGGGAGGTGTGCGTCGAGGTAATGGCTGGTCGGTCTCGGTTCAACGAGAACGCAGGGTGGTGGGGGCGGTGCTTGGCGTCAGCGTTGGGCTCGCGGGTTGGTCAGTGCGTTGAGGTCCAGCTTCGCTGGGGTGCCCGCGACCTCCAGCTCGGCATTGCCGGAATGCTCGCCGAAATTCTCGTAATCACCGTCGATCAACCGATACGCGATCAAGCTGACCGGCGGATCCAGATCCACAACCCAGTAATGCTCGATACCGGCATCCGCATACTCGAACAGCTTCGTGCCCAGGTCGACGTGTTTGGTTCCCGGGGAGAGCACCTCGACCACCAGCTCGGCGTCGGCCGCCGCGATACGCGCCGGGTTGGCCTCCGCGACCTCGGCCGACGTCACCACGACATCGGGGACGCGGATGGTCAGCGGGGACTCGCACAGGAGCAGCTCCGCCTCGGCACCGGCGCTCATCTCCGGGCAGAGCTGCTAGTCGAGCAGGAAGGCCAGCCGCGTCACTGACCGCAGGTGAAACCACATCGGACGCGGCGACGGGGCGAGAACTCCGGCGACGACCTCGGCCCGGCCCTCCGGCAGATCCGCCCAATCATGGAGAACAGTCAGCGTTGCGCACGCGGGTCGATCAGCGCGTTCAAGTCCAGCTTCACCGGCACGCCCGCGACCTCCAGCTCGACACTGCCGGAATGCTCGCCGAAATTCTCGTAATCACCGTCGATCAACCGATACGCGATCAAGCTGACCGGCGGATCCAAATCCACAACCCAGTAATGCTCGATACCGGCATCCGCATACTCGAACAGCTTCGCGCCCAGGTCGACATCCCTGGTGGCGGGCGAAAGCACCTCGACCACCAGGGAAACGTCGCTCGCCGCGACCCGCGGGATATTCGCTTCGATGAGGTCCGATGGGGCGACCAGCACGTCCGGCACCCGCACTGTAGGCGGGATCTCGGCCAATACCGCCTCGAATTCCCCGACCGCAACCAGCTCCGGCGGCAGCTGCGTCGTCAGCAGATACGGCAATCTGCTGATGATCAGCTGGTGGAGCGACATCGGACGCGGCGACACTGACAGGACCCCTTCGACGACCTCGACTCGGACCTCCGGGTGCGCCGGAAGGTCCGCCCAGTCGTCAAGGGTCAGGAGGTGGTGAGGCCATTCAAGGACACTCATGAGATCTCCTTCACCGACAGTGACTGAGAGCAGTGTCCCATGTTACCCGGAGCATCCGCCAGCGCGTGACGCACCGTGTCCGAATCACTTCCCGCTGAAGTCCCCGGACGGAGAGCCCCAGCCGGACGGGTCGTCCGACAGCGCGCGGCGGCGGGCGTTTTCCTCGCGGACCCGCTTCACCTCCGCCTCGATGTACTCCTCGTCGTAGCGCTGGAACACCCGCGCCGGGTTGCCCGCCACCAGCGAACGTTCCGGGACGTCCTTCGCGACCACCGAGTTCGGCTGCACCGTCGCGAAGTCACCGATCGTGACGCCCGGCATGATCACCACGAGGCCGCCGATGAAACAGCCCTTGCCGATTTTCACCGGCTTGCGTTCGATCAGGTCGCTGCCGGAATGGTTTTCCAGCGCCATGTTCGCCAGCCAGCTCGAATGCGTGAACACGAGCGTGTTCAGCCCGATGCTGGTGTGCTCGCCGATTTCCAGCCCGCCGCTGGCGTCGAGGACCGCGCCCTCGCCGATCCAGCAGTGTTCGCCCATGGTGAGGTTGCCCGGGCTGACGATCTTGGCCCGTTCCCGCATCCGGCACGATTCCGGCAGCCCGTAAAAGGAAGCCCGCTCGGCGTCGTTCATGTACTGCGTGACGAGGTCGTTCAGGATCATCGGGCGCAGCCGGTTGCTGCGCTCGTCGTCGAAGAACATCAGTTGTCCGCCACCAGTTTCGTGAGCACCCGCAGGTGTTCCTCGGCCACTACGTCCAGCCCGAAGTTGTCCCGGACCATCGCGGCTTCCCGTTCGGCGATCCGCGCGCGTTCCTTCGGGTCGTCCAAAAGGGACAGCACGGTGGTCGCGACCGCCTCGGGGTCGTTCGGCTGGACCAGCAGGATGTTCTCGCCGTTGTGCAGTTCGATGCCGGGGTAGTTGTCCTCGGTGACCGACGCGATGGTCGCGGTGCCGGACAGCATCGCCTCGAGCGACGCGGTGCCGCAGCCGCCGTTGAGGTCGTGCGTGACGATGTCCGCGGCCGCGAAGTACGCCGGCACGTCCGCCTTCGGCACCGCGCCGGTGACGATCAGCGCGTCGGAGACGCCCAGTTCCTTGGCCCGCTGCTGGAAAGCGTCGTGGTACACCCGGCCGACGACCACCACGCGCAGCCCGGGGTGCCGCTCCAGGATCGCGGGCAGCGCCTCGATCAGCGGCAACCGGTCGCGCAGCGGGATCACGTGCCCGAGCGACACGATCAGCGGCGCGTCCCCGATTTCCAGTTCCGCGCGCACGTCCTTGGTCACCGGCTTGGCGAAATGCCCGGTGTCCACGGCGATCGGGAAGTACTCGGAGTTGTCGTCGCTCGTGCCGTAGCGCTCGACGCAGTAGTCCACGCCCTGCTTGTCCAGGATGATGTAGCGCGGGCGCAGGTACTTGAGCACCGGGTTGACCAGCATCGCGTCGAGCGCCCGGAACACCCGGCCGTACATCTTGTTCTCGCTGATCAGCAGCGTGTGGATGGTCAGGAGAACGGGCAGCTTGTGCCGGCGCGCGTAGATGCCGACCATCCAGGACAGGTCGAAGAACTGCCCGTGCAGGTGCACCGCGTCCGGTTTGAACTCGTTCAGCAGCTTCCACAGCCGCCGCCAGTTGCCCGGCCGCATCGACGCGAACGTCATGTCGAAGTCGATCGACAGGCCGAGCTGCGGCATTTTCACCGCGGGCAGGCGCACGACGCGGTAGCCGTCGCGCTCCTCTTCCGCCGGCGCGTCACCGTAGGCGGCGGTGATCGCCAGCACTTCGTTCCCGGCGGCCGCGTACTCGGCGGCCAGCGAGGCCGACATGTGCGCGCTTCCGCCCACTCGCGGCGGGAAGAAGTTGTTCACCACCACGATCCGCATGGGCTTTCCTTCTGCCGGGCCCGCAGTGCTCATTACGCATTCCCTTCGGAAAACGCGCCGACGGACGTGCTCACTCGGAGTCCCGCACCAGGGCGCGCATGCCCTCTTCAACGGTGATCGTCGGCTCCCAGCCGAGCACCTCGCGGGCACGGGTGATGTCCGCGGCGCGGCGGGACACGAGGACGTCGCGCTTGTTGAACACCGGCTCGACGTCGACGCCGACCGCCTCGATGAGGATCTTCGCCAGGGTGGCGATCGAGGTGTCGATGCCGGTGCCGATGTTGATCGGCATGTTCGACTGCTCCGACTCCAGCGCGGCGACGACGCCCTTGGCGAGGTCGGTCACGTGCACGAAGTCCATCGACTGGTCGCCCGCGCCGTCGATGATCGGCGGCTGGCCGGCGCGCAGGCGCTGGATGAAGTGGTTGATGACCGAGGTGTAGTACGCCTCGATCTTCTGGCCGGGGCCGTACACGTTGAAGAAGCGCAGGGCGTTCCAGGAAAGGCCCTTGGTGCGCTCGTAGAAGCCCAGCATGTCCTCGCCCGCGCGCTTGGAGATGCAGTACGGGGTGAGCGGGTTCAGCTTGTCGTCCTCGTGCATCGGCAGCCGCTCCGGCTCGCCGTACACCGAGGCGGTGGAGGCGAACACCAGGCGCTCGACGCCCTCGTCCGCCGCTGCCGAGAAGACGTTGTTGTTGCCGACCATGTTGATGTCGATCGACTCGCCCGGGTCCGCGACCGACTTGTTGATCGACACGGTGGCGAAGTGGATCGCGTGCGTGCAGCCGCGGATGGCCTCGCGGACGCCGACGCCGTAGCGGACGTCCTTCTCGACCAGTTCGACCTTGCCGGTGGCGACGAACTCGTTGACGCGGTCACGGTCGCCGCGGGTCATGTTGTCGAAGATCCGGACCGTGTAGTCCTTCTCCAGCAGGATCGGGATCACGTGCGAGGCGATGAAACCGCCGGCGCCGGTGAAGAAAACTTTCTTGTCGGACATGGGTTCTCCTCAGGAAGGTCGGCGGGTCAGGAAAGGGCGGACACGGCCTCGCGCACGGTGGTGACCACGCGCTCGACTTCGCTGTCGGTGAGTTCCGCGTGCATCGGGATGGCCAGCTGGCGGCGGAACGCGTCGGCGGAGACGGGCAGCGGCTGCTGCTCGCCGTACACCGGCTGCAAGTGGGAGGCGTAGGTGCCGAAGTTGCACTGCACGCCCTGCTCGCGGATCCGCAGAGCCAGCGCGTCGCGGCTGATCTCCGGGGCCACCGTCATCAAGTATGCCTGCCACGGGTGCTCGCGGTCCGGCGCCTCGACCGGCACGGTCAGCGCGTCGACGTCCTCGAACGCTTCGTGGTAGCGCTTGGCGACCGAGCGGCGAGAGGCGAGCAGGTCCGGCAGCCGGTCGAGCTGCACGCCCATGATCGCGGCCTGGATGTCCGAGAGCCGGAAGTTCCAGCCGAGCTCGTGGAACGTCGGGATCGGCAGTTCCTGCGAGCCCTCGCGGGTGAACGCGGGCTCGATGCCGTAGGTGTGGATCTTGCGCGCGTGCGCGATCAGGTCCTCGCGGTTCGAGACCAGCGCGCCGCCCTCGCCCGCGGTGATGCCCTTGCGGCCGTGGAAGGAGAACGCGGCAAGGTCGGCGAGGCTGCCCGCCGGGCGGTTGCGGTAGGTCGCGCCCGCGGAGCAGGCGGCGTCCTCGAACAGCCACAGGCCGTGCTTGTCGGCGATGGCGCGGTACTCGTCGAAGTCGCCGGGCTGGCCCGCGACGTCGACCGCGAGGATGCCGACCGTGCGCGGCGTGATGAGCGCTTCGATCGAGGCCGGGTCGGCGCTGAAGATGTCCGGGCGGATGTCGGCGAAGACCGGCTTCGCACCCGCCTGCAGCACCGCGTGGCCGGTCGCCGGGAAGGTGTAGTCCCCGACGATCACCTCGTCGCCGGGCTGCACGCCGAGCACCTTCAGTCCCAGGAACAGGGCGGAGCCGCAGTTGCTGGTGGTCAGAGCGTGCGCGGTGCCGGTCAGCTGCGCGAACCGCTCCTCGAAGCGGCGGCACGCCGGGCCCGCGCCGGCCAGCCAGCCGGAACGGAACACTTCGGCGACGGCTGCGAGCTCTTCGTCGCCGACGGTCGGCTTCCCGAGCAGGACGGGTTCGCCCACTGTAGATCTCCTGTGCATCGGGGTGTCCCGCATTGCGCGGGGTCGTGCCGAAGTGTATAGAAGTCGCGCTCGACGCCTGTTTCGGGGACAGAACCCACGGGTAAACACCCGATCGGGGGCCTAGGCTCGCGGAATGCGGATCGGGGTACTGGGGGCCGTCGTCGCGTGGGACGGCGCGGGCGGGACGGTCGCCGTCGGCGGGCCGCGGGGCAGGGCGCTGCTGGCGTTGCTCGCGGCGGACGCCGGGCGGTTCGTATCCGCCGAACGGCTCATCGACGGGCTCTACGGCGAGTACCCTCCCGACGGCGCGGCCAACGCCCTCCAGTCGCAGGTCTCGCGGCTGCGCAGCGCGCTGAAACTGCCGATCGAACTCACCTCGGCGGGGTACCGCCTCCGGATCGAACCGGACGAAGTGGACGCGCACCGCTTCGAACGGCTGGCCGTCGAGGGCCGCCGCGAACTGGCCGCGGGCGACCCGACGCGGGCCAGCGATCTGCTCGGCGAGGCGCTGGCGCTGTGGCGCGGACCGGCGTTCGCCGACGTCCCCGCCGCGTCGGCGGTCGAGGTTCTCACCACCCGGCTGAGTGAACTGCGGGCCGAGGCGGCCGCCGACCGGGTCGACGCGGAGATCTCGCTCGGTCGCGCCGCGGACGTGCTCGACGAGTTGCGCACCGCCATCGCCGAAGACCCGCTGCGCGAGCGTTCGCGAGCCCAGCTGGTGCGGGCCCTGCACGCGGCCGGTCGGACCGCCGAGGCGCTGGCCGCGTTCGAAGACGCCCGCCGCACGCTCGCGGACGAGCTGGGCGCGGACCCTGGTCCAGACCTGACCGAGGCGCACCTGGCCGCCTTGCGCGGCGAGTCCGCGAACGCCGCGACGCCGTTGCCCGCACAGCTCACCAGCTTCGTCGGCCGCGACGGCGAGCTGCGGCAGGTCGCGGGTCTTCTGCAACAGGCCCGGCTCGTCACGCTGCTCGGCCCGGGCGGGACCGGGAAGACCCGGTTGGCCATCGAAGCAGCGGCGGACGCGGGACCGTGCGTCTTCGTGGAGCTGGCCCCGCATGTCGCCGACGACGTTCCGCAGGCCGTCCTCACCGCGCTCGGCCTGCGCGAAGGAGCCCTGCGCGGACCAGGGCGGCAGGATCCCGTCGACCGCCTCGTCTCGGCGTTGCGCGACCAGGCGACCCTGCTGGTGCTGGACAACTGCGAACACGTCATCGCCGCCGCTGCGCGGTTGGTCGCCCAGCTGCTGCCTGCCTGTCCCGGACTGCGCGTCCTCGCGACGAGCCGGGAACCGCTTGGCATCACCGGCGAACAGCTCGCGCCGATTCCCCGCCTGACCGTTCCGCCGCCGGGCGATCCAGCCGCCGAGAGCTACCCCGCGGTCCGGCTGTTCCTCGACCGCGCTCGGGCGAGCGACCCCGCGTTCCGGCTGACCGACGAGACCGCCGCCGACGTCGTGCGGATCTGCACCGCGCTCGACGGCCTTCCGCTCGCGCTGGAATTGGCCGCTGCCCGGGTGCGCACGCTGCCGGTCGCCGACATCGCCGCGCGGCTCGACGACCGCTTCCAGCTCCTCGCCCGCGGAAGTCGCACTGCCGACGAGCGGCACCGCTCGCTCCGCGGCGTCGTGGAGTGGAGCTGGGACCTGCTCGATGAGGACGAACGCCGCCTCGCCCGTCGCCTGACCGTCTTCACCGGCGGCGCGACGCTCGCGTACGCCGAGCAGGTGTGCGATGTCCCGGTCGACCTGCTGCCCGAACTCGCCGACAAGTCGCTCGTCGAGCCTTCCAGCGGGCGCTACCGAATGCTGGAGACGATCCGCGCGTTCTGCGCGGAAAAGCTCGACGCCGCAGGCGAGACCGAGCGATTCCGGCACGCCCACGCACAGGCGTTCCTGCGGCTCGCCGAAGAAGCCGACCCGAAGCTGCGCACTGCGGAACAGCTGGACTGGCTGCGGAAAATCGACGCTGAGTACGACAACATCGTGGCCGCGCTTCGGTGGTCGGCCGCAGCGGATCCGGCGACCGCCTTGCGGATCGCCACCGCGCTGTCGATGTATTGGTGGCTGCGCGGACGACGCTACGAAGGCGCGGCGTTGTCGAGGGAAATCGTGCGCCACTGCCAAGCGGAGCCGCCGGAAGGACACCGCGAGCAATTCCTCATGTGCCTGCTGACCGCGATGGCCGGTGCCCCCGAAGCCGCCGAGACGGCGAGCTATCGGTCCTATGTGGAGCAATACCTGGTGGAGAATTCCTGGACGCCGGAGCATCCGATGATGCTCATGCTGTCCGGCGTCGTGCTCGGACCGCCCGAAGACGACGACGCGCGGCTCCGGCTGTCCGGGCTCGAAAAACACCCTGACCCGTGGCTCACCGCACTCGTCCCGATGGGCGACGGGCTGCGGTCAATGCTCGCCGGAGAATTGGACGAAGCCGAACGCGGCCTGCGAGAAGGCGAAGCGTGCTACCGAGCGCTCGGCGAACGCTGGGGGCTGTCGATGGCGCTGGACCACCTGTCGCAGCTGCTGGTTTTGCGCGGCCGCCACGAGGAAGCCCTCGCCGCGATGACCGAATCCCTGTCGCTCATGCAGACGCTCGGCGCGACCGACGACTACGCCGACCTGCTGTGCCGTCGCGGCGACAGCCGAGCGTTGCGCGGCGATCTCGCCGGGGCGAAGGCCGACTACGAGCGGACCGTCGAACTGGCCCACCGCACCGGCATGCCCGAGACGCGCGCCAGCGGTCACGTCGGACTGTCCGGCCTCGCTCGCCGCTCCGGCGATCTGACCGGCGCGCGGGCGCTGGCCGAGCAAGCGCTGGCTGAATGCACGGCGGACTCGTTCTCGGCCGCCATGGGGCGGGCAGCCGCGTCGATCGCGCTCGGCTGGATCGACGTGGCCGAGCACCATCCGGCGGACGCCCGCCGCCGGATGCAGCTGGGCGTCGAGATCGCACACCGCTGGCATGACCACGGGTCACTGGCCACCGCGTTCGAGGGCGTCGCCGGGGTCTTCGCCGAGGAGGGCCGGTTCGCCGACGCCGCGACGTTGCTCGGCGCGGCGACCGCAGTGCGCGGGACCGCCGTGCCCGGCAAGCACGATGTCGCGCAGGTCACCGCGGCCGCCGAAAAGGCACTCGGACCCGAGGCGTTCACCGCCGCGTACACCGCCGGTAACCAGCTGGAACCGCATCAACGGCTCGCGTTGGCCGGATTGTCCACGGTCCAGTGAACGGGTACCACGCCGTCGGGGGGTACGCAGCGACGCACCGAAGCGCGTAGCCTTCCCTGCCGTGCGGAACGTCGTTGTGATCGGTGGGGGAATCGTCGGGCTGGCGGTCGCGTGGGAGCTGTCCCAGCGTGGCCAGGACGTGACGGTGCTCGAAAAGGAAGCTAGCTGGGCTGCGCACCAGACCGGGCACAACTCCAATGTCGTGCACGCTGGGCTCTACTACAAGCCGGGCTCGTTCAAGGCGCGGATGTCGGTCGGCGGCAACCGGTCCATTGTGGATTTCGCCCGGCAGTACGGGGTGCCCGTCGAGGTGTGCGGCAAGCTGGTCGTGGCCACGCGGGAGGAGGAGATCCCCGCGCTGAACACGCTCGCCGAGCGGGCCGAGGCCAACGGTGTGCCAGCCAAGCGGATCACCCCCGCCGAAGCCCGCGAGTACGAGCCGGAGGTGTCCTGCGTCGCCGCGCTGCGCGTCGAGTCGACCGGGATCATCGACTTCCCCGCGGTGTGCGCGGCGCTCGTGCGGCTGCTCGACGAGGCGGACGCGGACCTGCGGCTGAACACGCCCGCGCTGGGCATCCGCCCGGCCCGCGGCGGCGGGGTCGAGGTGGCCACCGGCACCGAGGTGCTGCACGCGGACGCACTGGTCAACTGCGCCGGCCTGCACGCCGACCGCGTCGCCGAAATGGCCGGCATCAAGCCGAGCGCGCGGATCGTGCCGTTCCGCGGAGAGTACTACGAACTGAAGCCGGAGCGCCGTCACCTGGTGCGCGGCCTGATCTACCCGGTGCCGGACCCGACGTTGCCGTTCCTGGGCGTGCACCTGACCCGCATGCTCGACGGCAGCGTCCACGCGGGCCCGAACGCAGTGCTCGCGCTGCGCCGCGAGGGCTACCGCTGGGCCGACGTGTCGGTGAAGGACCTCGCCGACGTCGCCCGCTTCCCCGGTGCCTGGAAGCTCGCGCGCAAGTACGCGTACCCGACCGGCCTCGAAGAGGTGCTGCGGTCGTTCTCGAAGAAGCGGTTCGCCGCCAGCCTCGCGCAGCTCGTGCCCGCGGTCACCGAGGACGACATCGTGCGGCACGGCTCCGGCGTCCGTGCGCAGGCGCTGCGCCCGGACGGTTCGCTGGTGGACGACTTCCTGATCGAGTCCACAAAGGACCAGGTGCACGTGCTCAACGCGCCGAGCCCGGCGGCGACGAGCGCGCTGGAAATCGCCAAGTACATCGCCGACCGGGTGACCGACTGAGCGCTGGCCAGATGCCGTGAAGGGCCCCTTGAGGGAATCTGATTCCCTCAAGGGGCCCTTCACGGCTGTTCAGCTTGAGCCGCGGGAGGCGGTTCAGCTTGGAAGATTCCCGGTTACCATCGGGATTCCGGCCTTGATCGCGTCGCACGCCTTGGTCTTGTCGGACAGCTGCCCGCTGACGATCTGGATCGAGGCGGTGTCCGAAACCGAGAGCCCGGCCGCGCAGATCACGCCGCCGGAATCGTTGAAGTTCGGGAACAGCGACCATTTCCGGCCGTTCGCGTCGATCTGCTCGGTCGGCGCGACTTCCATGCCGGGCCAGCGTTTCAGCGGCACGTCCGGGCCGAGCCAGACCTCGAACGGCTTCTGCCCGCCGTCGCCGTCGGTGTCCTTCCACAGGCAGTAGGTCACGTTCGGCGAGATGACCTTGGAACTGTCCAGTTCGCCGTTCGGCACCATTTTCAGCTGCTGCGCCTGCTCCGGCTTCAGCAGCTGACACGGATTGACCGACGCGAGCGGCCCGGTCGGCGCGGTGCCCTCCGGCGGAGTGCTCGGCGCGATCGACGGCGCGGGCTGCCCGCCCGGCAGATGCGCGGCGACCTGCGGGATGACCTTCTTCGTGCGCTCGCACGCCTGCGCGTCGTCCGGATAGGACACACTCACGAAGGCGAACGACTTCGGCCCGAGCGTCGTGTACAGGTCGCAGCTGCCGCCCATGAACCCGGCGTAGCGAGTCCACTGGAACCCGCCGAGCGACGTCGGCTCGGCCTTCTTGATGGCGCCCTGGAGGTAGTCGTCGAGGCTCAGGTCCACCGACCAGCCAACGGACATGACCACCGTGTGCTCGGTGTCCGTCGCCGTCCACAGGCACATCGCGGGCGCGCGCTGTGCCTTGCTGGCCTTCACCGACCTGCCCTGCGGCTTGTAGCCAAGCCCGGCCAGTTGCTGCGCGTCGAGCAGCTTGCACGGTTCGACGACCGGCGTGACCGGTCCCTGCCCCGGCACCGGCGAAGCCACGCCGCTCACCTGCTGCGTGCACCCGGCGAGCAGCATCGCGACCGCCGCCATGGCGACCGCCGCACCTTTGAACCTCATCGGCTGTTTCCTCCTCCGCACCCGCATCGCACCCTACTGACCAGTGCGGTTCCGCACCTGCGGAACGGAGAGGAACAACCCGGCGATCGCCGAGGACGGCCACCGCGGAACTCCGTCCACTGTGGCCGTCCGGCGAAGTTCAGCGCTTGACCGGCTCCAGCACCTCGAGCCCGCCGAGGAACGGACGCAGCGCCACCGGCACGCGGACCGAACCGTCGGGCTGCTGGTGGTTCTCCACGATCGCGACGATCCAGCGGGTGGTCGCCAGCGTGCCGTTCAGCGTGGCGGCCGTCTGCGGCTTTCCGTTGTCGTCGCGGTAGCGGACCGACAGCCGGCGGGCCTGGAACGTGGTGCAGTTGGACGTCGACGTCAGCTCGCGGTAGGTCTCCTGCGTCGGGACCCACGCCTCGCAGTCGTACTTGCGGTAGGCGGACGTTCCGAGGTCGCCGGTCGCGGTGTCGATGACCCGGTACGGGACCTCGATCGCGGCGAGCATGTCCTCTTCCCAGCCCAGCAGCCGCTCGTGTTCGGACTCGGCGTCCTCCGGCTTGGCGAAGACGAACATCTCGACCTTGTCGAACTGGTGCACGCGGATGATGCCGCGGGTGTCCTTGCCGTACGACCCGGCCTCGCGGCGGAAGCACGACGACCAGCCCGCGTAGCGGCGCGGACCGGCGGCGAGGTCGAGGATCTCGTCCGAGTGGAAGCCCGCGAGCGGGACCTCCGACGTGCCGACGAGGTACAGGTCGTCGTCGCGCAGCCGGTACACCTCCGACGAGTGCGCGCCGAGGAACCCGGTGCCGGCCATGATCTCCGGACGCACCAGCGACGGCGTGATCATCGGCGTGAAGCCGTTCGCCATCGCCCGCGCGACAGCCATGTTCAGCAACGCGAGCTGCAGCTGCGCGCCGACGCCGGACAGGAAGTAGAACCGCGAGCCCGACACCTTCGCGCCGCGCTCCATGTCGAGCGCGCCGAGGCCTTCCATCAGGTCGAGGTGGTCGCGCGGGGCGAAGTCGAACGACGGCACCTCGCCGACGGTCTTCAGCACCGCGAAGTCGTCCTCGCCGCCGATCGGCGCGTCCGGGTGCACCAGGTTCGGCAGGACGCGGAACAGCTTGTCGAACTCTTCCGACGCCTCGTTCTGCTCGACCTCGGCGGCTTTGACCTGCGCCGAGAGGTCCTTGGCGCGGGCGAGCAGGGCGGGCTTCTCCTCCGCGGAGGCCTTCGGCACCTGCTTGGAGACGGACTTCTGCTCGGCCCTCAGCTTGTCCGCGGTAGCGATCGCAGAGCGGCGGCGCGTATCGAGGTCGAGCAGCTTGTCGACTACTCCCTCGTCCTCGCCACGGGCACGCTGCGACGCGCGCACGGCTTCCGGGTCTTCGCGCAGAGTCCTGGGGTCAATCACGGACAGAAGGGTAGTCGCAGACCAGCCTCGGCTTCGACGCGGTTTCCCGTACACACTGTGCGGCTGCCCGGAGACAACCCGACAGTCTGATCGTTGTCGCCCGTTTCCCGCGCTCCCCATACTCGCTAGAACCCGGAGCGGAGGGAACTCACATGACCGACGACCTGCTCGCGCGCCACCGCGCGGTGCTCCCGTCCTGGATGTCCCTGCTGTATGACGAGCCGATCGAAATCGTGCACGCGCAGGACCGCCGGCTCACCGATTCCACCGGCCGCACCTACCTCGACTTCTTCGCCGGCGTGCTCACCAACGCCATGGGTTACGACGTCCCCGCGATCAGCGACGCCGTCCGCAAACAGCTGGACACCGGCGTCCTGCACACCTCGACGCTGTACTTGATCCGCTCGCAGGTGGAGCTGGCCGAACGGATCGCGCAACGCTCCGGCATCCCGGACGCCAAGGTGTTCTTCACCAACTCCGGCAGCGAAGCCAACGACACCGCGCTGATGCTCGCCACCCAGTACCGCCGCAGCAACCAGGTGCTGGCGATGCGGAACTCCTACCACGGCCGGTCGTTCGGCACGGTCGCGATCACCGGCAATCGCGGCTGGTCTGCGTCCTCGCTCAGCCCGATCAAGGTCAACTACGTCCACGGCGGCTACCGCTACCGCAGCCCCTTCCGCGACCTGCCCGACCCCGCCTACATCGACGCCTGCGTCGCCGACCTGGTGGAACTGCTGGAAACCGCCACCGCGGGCGACGTGGCCTGCCTGATCGCGGAGCCGATCCAGGGCGTCGGCGGCTTCAGTTCCCCGCCGGACGGCCTGTACAAAGCGATGAAGGAAGTACTGGACGCACACGGCATTCTCTTCATCTCCGACGAGGTCCAGACCGGTTGGGGCCGCACCGGCGACCACTACTGGGGCATTCAGGCCCACGACGTGGTGCCGGACATGATGACCTTCGCCAAGGGCCTGGGAAATGGCCTGGCGGTAGGCGGTGTGGTCGCCCGGGGCGACGTCATGGACTGCTTCCGGGCAGAGTCTTTCTCCACTTTCGGCGGCAATCCGGTGTCCATGCAAGGCGCGCTGGCCGTCCTGGACTACATCGACGACCACGATCTGCAGGCGAACTGCAAAGCCCGGGGCGACCAGCTGATGCGCGGCCTGCGCGCGGCGAACAGCCCGTTCGTCGGCGAGGTGCGCGGCAAGGGCCTGATGATCGGCGTAGAACTCATCGAACCAGGCACCACAACCCCGAATACCGCCGCCGCGAAACAAATGCTGGAAGAAACGAAAAACCGCGGCCTGCTCATCGGAAAAGGCGGCCTGCACAAAAACGTACTGCGCATCGGCCCGCCGATGACCCTCACCGAAGCCGAAGCCGCCGAGGGCCTGCAGATCCTGCTCGACTCGCTGGCCGCGCTGTCCTGACCGCTCGCTCCGGCGATTTTGTCGTACCCCGGTGCGAAGATCCGTGCTCGTGAACACCGAACAGTTCTGGGCCCTGATCGACGAGGCACGCCGCCAGGCCTCCGCGCCGGAGGACGGCTACGAGGTAGCCGAACAAGCCTGCGCCCTGCTCGCCGCGCGCCCGCGGGAGGAGATCGTGGCCGCCCAGCAGATCGTCTGGGACCTGCTGGCCGACTCCTACCGCGGCCCGCTGTGGGCAGCCGCCTACCTGGCCAACGGCGGCTGCTCCGACGACGGCTTCGACTACTTCCGCGGCTGGCTGGTCCTGCAAGGCCGGGAGGTTTTCGAGCGGATCGTGGCCGACCCGGACGAGCTGGCCGAGCTGCCCGCGGCGCGCGAGGCCGCCGCGGACGGCGAAGAACTGGAGTGCGAGGCCACCCTGGGCATCGCGTCGAGCGCGCACATCGACGCGACCGGCGAGGAGCTCCCCGCCGACTCGTTCACCATCCGGTACCCGCCGCTCGACCCCGACTGGGAGTTCGATTACGAGGACGCCGACGAGATGCGGCGCAGGCTGCCTCGGCTGGCCGCGGCCTACTTGAACTGACCTCCGCGACTGCCGTGCGGGAACTCCGCCCGCACGGCAGTGAGTCAGCGGCGGGCGAAGCGGGCCACGTGCTCGGCGAGCGTCTCCCCCGCGTCCTCCTGCAAAAAGTGCCCAGCCCCCGCGACCGTCGGATGGTCCAGACCAGCCGCCCCGCGCATCGAACGCTGCAGAATCGGCCCCATCGCCCCGGTAATCGGATCCCCGTCCGAAAACGCGCACAAGAACGGCACGTCCAAGTCCGTCAACGTCGCCCAGGCCGCCCGGTTGGCCTCCGACGCCGGATCGTCCGGCCGCGTCGGCACCAGCCCCGGCATCGCCCGCGGCCCGGCCTTGTACATCTCGTTCGGGAACGGCGCGTCATACGCCGCCCGGACCTCCTCCGGCAGCGAAGTGCGACACCCGGACTGCACGCACCGCCCGACGTCCAGGATCTGCGCGCCCTCCACCGCTTCGCGGAACTTGTGCCACACCGGCGGCATGTCCACGTCCCCGGTCGGCAGCCCGGTGTTGGCCGCGACCACCCCGGCGAAGCGCCCGGGGTTCTCGGCCACCAGCCGCAGCCCGATCAACCCGCCCCAGTCCTGCCCGACCAGTGTGACGTCGGTCAACCTCAGGACGTCGAAGGAGAACCGGCGCATCCATTCGACGTGCCGCGCGTAGGTGTGGTCGACGATCTCCGCGGGTTTGTCCGACCGGCCGAACCCGACGAGGTCCGGCGCGATCGCCCGCAACCCGGCGTCAGCCAGCACCGGAAGCATCTTCCGGTAGAGGAACGACCAGCTCGGCTCTCCGTGGAGCAGCAGAACCGGCGGCCCGTCCGCGGGCCCGGCCTCGACGTAGCCGACTCTGATCAGCCCGCCGTCCGGGTCGGACAGATCGGTGTACTGAGGTTCGAAGGCGAAATCGGGCAGGTCCGCGAACCGGTCTTCCGGCGTCCTGAGGAGTCGCACGGTTCCCACGTTAGTGGGAACGGGACCGCGCGGCAGTGCGCGAAAGCTACGAAATCGCCACCGCGACGACCAGCCCGAGCCCCAGGTGCGCCGCCGCGACGACGATGCTCGCCGGCGCGAACTTCTCGCTCTGGATCGTGGACCCGACATCGATCCGGGTCGCCCACTCCAGCAGCCGCACCGCCAGCACCTGCACGATGACCCCGAGCAGGCCGTAGACCAGCGACGTGATGAGCCCGGCGGTCAGATCGCTCGCGGAGCTGTAGATCGCCACCACCACGATGAACGCCATCGACAGCAGCCCGGACGCGGTCACGATCACCGCGTTGGGCAGCCCGCGGGTGACCAGCTTCGACAGCTTCCCCGGGGTGGTGAAGTCGATCGCGTAGAAACCCGCGAACATCAGCAGCAGGCCGACGATGCCGTACAGCAGGATCGCGCCGATCCCGCGCACGAGGTCGGATCCGAAGGTCGCGGGCAGCGCGAGAGTCGAGGTCACGGGGTCTCCCTGGATGGCCAATTCGCACCGGTTGAATCGGACATCCAGGGTTGTATCACGACTCCGGGATCCGGTGCGGCACAAACGCCGCGCCGTCGTCGGTGACCAAACCGCTGGTCTCGCGGATGCCCAGCCCCGCCGAGGAGTCCCCGACAATCCACGCGCCGAGCGCGGGCCGGTAGCCGTCGAACTCCGGCAGCGGGTCGAACGCCTGGTAGACGTAGCCTTCCGCGCCATAGACGCCGTCGGTCTGCGTTTCGTACCCGGTGGCCACGATCTGCACGTTCGCGCCCTCGCGGCCGAGCTTCGGCTTGCGCACGTACTCGGTGAGCAGGCCGGGGTCGTCAGCGAAAGCGGGCAGCAGGTTCGGATGCCCGGGGTAGTTCTCCCACAGCACGGCGAGCAGCGTCTTGTTCGACAGCAGCATCTTCCACAGCGGTTCGACCCACAGCGTGCGCGGCATGGTCTCCACCGCGAACTTGCCGAACTCCTCGTCGACCACCCATTCCCACGGGTACAGCTTCACCACCGTGGACATCTGTCCCTCGGCGAGGTCGACGAACCGCTTGAGCACCGGGTCCCAGCCGATCTCCTCGATCGCGAGGCCGACCGTGTCGAGCCCGGCCTCGGCCGCGGTCTCCTGCAGGTACGCCGTGGTCACGTGGTCCTCGCCGCTCGGGTCGGCCGAGGACCAGGTGAAGTGCAGTTCGTTCGACGGCAGCTTGCCGCCGAGCTCCTCCCAGCGCTCCACCAGCTTCTCGTGGATGGAGTTCCACTGGTCGTCCTCCGGGAAGACGTCGGTCTTCCAGTGCCACTGCAGCAGCGACGCCTCCAGCAGCGTGGTCGGCGTGTCCGCGTTGTACTCCAGCAGCTTGGCCGGCGATTTGCCGTCGTAGCGCAGGTCGAAGCGGCCGTAGACGTGCGGGTCCTGGCGCTTCCACGATTCCGCGATGTGCGGCCACACCCATTCCGGGATGCCGAAACGGTGGTACTGCTCGGTGGTCACGACGTTGTCGACGGCCTCCAGGCACATCGAATGCAGCAGTTCGACGTCCGCCTCGAGCGAGAGCACCTCGTCCATGTCGAAGACGTAGTGCACCGATTCGTCCCAGTACGGCCGCGGCTTGCCGGTGCCGTCGCGCGCCGGGGTGCCGTAGACCAGGCCCTGCTCTTCGACGATCCGCTGCCAGTCGCGGCGCGGTTCCCGCCGGTCCCGATACACCTACGAGCCTCCGCTCTTGCCGGTCCCGCCGGTGCCTCCGGAGGTGCCGCTCTTGCCGCTGATGCCGAACCCGCCGCGCTGGATGCTGGAGCCCGACTTGGTCGAAACGTTGGTGTTGCCCGACGGCGCGGTAAAGCTGCCGCCGGAGACGTGCTGGCCGACGTTGCCGGAGCCGCCGTAGTTGTAGCGGTACTGGGTGTACCCGCCGCCGCCCGGAATCGGGATGAACCAGAATCCGCCGCTGTAGTGGCCGCCGTGGGAGACCGCGTAGTTCTCGTCGCAGTTCCGATCGTCCTGGATGACCCCGTTGGAGTCGGTGCAGACCGCGGTCACCTCTGCGGGCTTGGCGATCGTGTAGAACGTCGCGACCAGCCCGACCAGGCCGACGGTGACGCCGCTGCCGATCAGGATCTTGCGTTTGGTGGCCGCCTTCGCGTCGGCCGCCTCCCGCGCCGCGAGGGCTTCCTGCCGCTGGCGTTCCTGGTCGGCGATGGCCTGTTTGCGGGCCCGCTGCTCGGCCACCGAGGGCTGCCGCGGCTGCGTGTTCTCGTCCTGGAACCGCATGGAGCCGGGCTTCTTCGGCTCCTCGGGCGGCTGCACGCCGCTGTTGTCGTCCTGCGTCATGTGCGCTCCGTAATCCCCCAGCACTGCAAACCCCGCGTTCCACCCTAATCGACCCGCCACACGCGCGGTTCATGCGGCGCGGGCATCATGGGTATCGATGTCTCAACGCTCGGAGCGGTTCCCTTCGCGTATGCAGACCCTGACCACCCGCGTGGTGATGGCCGGGGTGTTCTTCGGCGCGGTCATCGCGCTGGCCTTGAGCGTCGCCTTCTCCTGGACCGACACGCTCGCCGGAGGCGCGGGCGGCGGGGAGGGCAAGCTCAGCGAGGCCGCCCAGCAAGCGTTCCATTCGCCGCCGGGCACCTGCCTGACCTGGAACGCCAAGGACGCCTCGGACGCACACCAGGTGCCGTGCGAGCAGCCGCACCTGTTCGAGGTCACCACCGTGGTCGACATCGGCGCGAAGTACCCGCAGCAGGCTCCGTTCCCGAGCCTCGACCAGTGGCAGGACATCGCGCAGCAGCAGTGCAACGCCGACGTGCGGCCGTATCTCGGCCACCCGCTCGACCCGTACGGCAAGCTCACCACCAACCTGCTGCGGCCCACCTCGGCGCAGTGGTCCCAGGGCGACCGCCAGCTGCGCTGCGGCCTGCAGTTCGCCGGTCCGGGCGGGACGCTGCAGACCACCACCGGCGCGGCGAAGACCCAGGACCAGTCGATGGTGTGGGCCCCGGGCACCTGCCTCGCGCTGGTCGGCAAGGGCGTCGGCGACCCGGTCGACTGCAGCAAGCCGCACTCCTACGAGATGATCGCGACGCTCGACCTCGCCTCGCACTTCAAGGACGGCTACCCGAAGCTGGACGACCAGAAGTCCTGGCTCGACACCGAGTGCAACAAGGCCGCGAAGGACTACACCGGCAGCTCCGACCTGTCGGCGAAGAAGCTCACGCTGGGCTGGGACTCGCGCGAGCAGGAGAGCTGGGACGCCGGGTCCACCAAGGTCAACTGCAAGGTCGCGGCCACGCTGCAGGACGGCAGCGGGTTCCAGGCGGTCACCGGCAGCGTGAAGAGCGGGGCGTCCGGATCCACCGGTCAGCAGCAGAGCCCCCCGCCCAAGTCCAGTTCCGCTTCCAGCGGAGGCAACTGAACGTGCCGGTCGAGATGAGCCAGGCGCGGTTCGAGGAACTCGTCGCCGACGCGCTCGACCAGGTGCCCGCGGAGTTCGCCGCGGCGATGGACAACGTCGTGGTCCTGGTCGAGGACTTCAACGAGGAAGCACCGGACATTCTCGGGCTCTACCACGGCATCGCGCTCACCGAGCGCACCAGCCACTACAGCGGTGCGCTGCCGGACCGGATCTCGATTTACCGCGAGCCGATCCTCGACATCTGCGACACCGAGGACGACGTCGTCGAGGAAGTGCTGATCACCGTGATGCACGAACTCGGCCACCACTTCGGCATCGACGACGAGCGGCTGCACGAACTCGGCTGGGGCTGATTCCGGCGCGACCCCGCCGGACCGTTGCTCTTCCCTGATCAACTTCGCGCCGCGAACACGGAAAACACCGAAGGTCACCAAAGCGTCACGGAACGCCGTTGATCTCCCTAGACTGGCCTCACCAGGGCGTTTCCTTTTCTCGTGAGGTGGTTCGTGTCGCATCGCCAGACGGACAGCCGGCTGCGCTGGCTGCTCGCCTCGAGCGGCACGTCGAACCTCGCCGACGGCATCGCCAAGGTCGCTTTCCCGCTGCTGGCCACCACGCTGACCCGCGATCCGGTGGAGATCGCCGCGCTGTCGGCGGTGCAGTTCCTGCCGTGGCTGCTGTTCGCCATCCCGGCGGGCACGCTCGTCGACCGGGTCGACCGCAAGAAGGCGATGATCGCCGCGAACGCGCTGCGGGCGCTCGTGGTCGCCGGGGTCACCGCGCTGATCGCGTTCGGTTCGGTGGAGATCTGGTCGATCTATGTCGCGTCGCTGCTCGTGGGCGTCGCGGAAACGGTCGCGGAGAGCGCGGCGAACGTGCTGCCGCCCGCGCTGGTCAAGGCGGACCGGCTGGAGAGCGCCAACAGCAAGCTGCAGGCGTGCGAGATCGTCGGCCAGACCTTCCTCGGCGGCCCGGTCGGCAGCGCCACCTTCGCGCTGTTCGCGGTCTTCCCGTTCCTGATCTCGTCGGTCGGGTTCGCGGTCGGGGCCGCGGTGCTGCTGGGCATGGCGGGCAGCTACCGGCCGCGGCAGGAAACCACGTCGCACATCCGGTCGGATTTCGCGGACGGCTTCCGCTGGCTGCGGCGGCATTCGCTGCTGCTGCGCCTGCTCGCGATCGCGGGTCTGCTCAGCCTGATCAGCGAACTCGCCCAGGCGCAGCTGGTGCTGTACGCGCTGGAAGACCTGCATTTGTCCGACGCCACCTTCGGCGCTTTCGCCTTCGTCGGCGGAGGCGGTGGCCTGCTCGGAGCCGGGTTGACGCCGCGGCTGGTCCGGCGCATCGGACGGCGGACGGTCCTGGTCGGCGGGGTGCTGTTCTGCGCGCTCGGCTTCGGCGGCATGGGCCTGGTGCGCCAGCCGGTGGTCTCCGCGGTGCTGTTCGGCGTGTTCGCGGCGGCGGTGGTGGCGGTGAACGTGGTGCTCGCGACCGCGCGCCACACGCTCGTGCCAGGCGAGCTGCTCGGGCGCGTGCTCGGGGTCTGGCGCACTGTCGTCTGGGGTGCGATTCCGCTCGGCGCGCTCCTCGGCGGGTTGCTCACGAAGCTGCTCGGTTCGGCGGGCGACACGTTCACCGCTTCCGGCGTCCTGCTGCTGTTCGTGACCGCGTACGCACTGTTCGCACTGCGCGGACGCCCGCTCGATGACAAAACGGCCTCGACCGGGGACGGAGCCCGTTCGCAGCAGTGATCCGGCGCGGTTTTGGTGCTGAAATAGCACCTCACCCCGGCTGCCCGGAGGTACGTGATGACTGCGCTCGACACTCCGCCGCTCCCGGACGACGACCGCGACACCGAACTGGAATCACCGCCGCCCGCCGCGCGCCGGCCGCTCGTCCTCGCCGCCGTCGCCGGATTCGTGCTCGGCGGATGCGTGCTCGGGCTGTTGTGGGGCCTGTCCGGCCAGCGCACCGGAGCGAATGTCGACGCCGCGGCCGCGTGCGCCGCGTTCGCCCGCGCGGGGCGGATCCCGGACACCACCGGTGGCGTCGACGCGGCCCAGTTCACCCGGATGTCCGACGACGCGGTGCACCGCGTCACCGGGGCGATGGAGCTGGCCAAGGCGGCGGCGACGTTCGACGGCAACTACCAGCCGCTGGCCAAAAGCCTCGACGCGGTGAACAAGATGGTGCTCAGCAGCCGCTTCGACAACCGCGACGGGCAGGCCGCGGTCGTCCAGGTGGAACAGCTCTGCGCGCGGGGCTGACCCCACGCGCAGAACCCCGTCAAGACTTGTGCACGGTCTTCACGCCGAGCTGCTTGCCCGGAATGCTCGTGCCCGCGCAGCCCGTGCCCTCGAGCGGCACGAACTTCGACGCCGTCTCCTGCGGCAGGTACACGCGCAGGCCCTTGACCGGAGTCGGCTTGCAGACGCCCGGGTCGAAGTTGCGCACCTGCGCGAACTGCAGGTCCGCCGCGGCGGTCTGGCCGGGAGCCAGCTTCACCGGAGCGCCCTTGGCACCGTCGCGCTCGGCGGCCGGGCCGATCTGGGCCCCGTTTTCACCGCCGACGTAGGACACGCCCGGGAAGCCCTGGATGGTGCACGGCGTGCCGCTGGTGTTCTTGATCAGCAGCGGCCGGTACTGCGAACCCGCGCCGGCGTCGCCGCTGCCCAGCGACAGGGAAACGTCGCCTGCCTTGCACAGGCCGTTGTCGGCTGGCGGTTTCTCGGCCGGCGCCGAGCCGCCGCTCGGGGCGGACGACGCGGAAGACGGAGCGGACGACGCGGCGGACGACGCCGACGACATCGGGCTGCTCGACGGGGTGTCCGAACTCGCCGGGCCGCTCGCGGCGGGAGCGCCCTGACCGCACGCGGAAAGCAGCAGCGCCCCCGACGCGCCCACTGCGGACAGGAAGACCAGGGAAAACCACGGTTTCTTCGTGTTTGCCATCTCACTCGCCTCGCTGTGCTGGTGAACGCCGAACTGGGTGAAACCTTCATCCGGAGGACGTGCCAGCTCCGGACGGGGTTGCTCCGCATCCGGTGAGTTCCCCACCTGGCCCAGCTTCACTCAGCCTTTCCCCGCACGAGTGATCAAGCGCTCACGAAAGGCGGGTGTCGATCCACCGGAGGCACTCCCAGCCGTCCTCCCTGGCTTCCAGCTCGACGAACTTCGTATTCGGGATCAGCGCCTCGTTCGCCAGTTCGGCGGGCACGTTCGCGGCCAGCCACTCCCCGGCGAGCCGGATCGCGCCGCCGTGGCTGACCAGCACGACCACTCCGTCCGGAGAGGTTTCCTCGTGCTTCGCCCGCAGCTCGTCGGCCGCGCCGACCATCCGGTCGCGCACCTGCGTGCCGGTCTCCCCGCCGGGGATCGGAACGTGCAGCTCGCCTTCCGTCCACGCCTTCACCACGCGCAGGTAGACGCCGATCGACTCCAGGTCGGTGTTGCCCTCGAGATCCCCGGCGTCGACCTCCTTGACGCCTTCGATCACCTGTACGTCGAACCCGAACGTCTCGGCCAGCGGTGCCGCGGTCTGCTGCGCACGCACCGCTTCCGACGCGTACACCGCCACGATCGGCTCGGATTTCAGCTCCTCGGCGAGCGCGGCGGCCTGCTCCCGGCCGAGTTCGGTGAGCGGTGGGCCAGGCAACGCGGTGTCCAGCGCTCGGCGGACATTGCCCTCCGTCTGTCCGTGCCGAACCAGCAGCAGTCTCATGCGCCTTCTCCCTTCAAAACCGCGTCGACCCATGCCTGCGCGTCGAGGAAATCCTGATTCCCCGCGCCGTCCTCGATCGTGGCCGCGACCTCGTCCGCCCGCGGGTGCGAACCGAGAAAACGCAGGTGACAGCGTCGGCGAAGGGCGGTCATCGCGTCGATGATCCGGGGTTCGGCGAGATGACCCTCGAAGTCGATGAAGAACCGGTACTCGCCGAAGTTGCTGCGCGTCGGCCGGGCGTCGATCCGGGTCAGGTTGATCCCGCGGCCGGCCAGTTCGACCAGCAGATCGGACAGCGTCCCGGTGCGGTTGACCGCGGCCGCGACGATCGACGTCCGGTCGGCGCCCGTGGGCGCGGGCAGTTCGCCGGGGCGGCGCACCATGAGGAACCGGGTCTGCGCGTCGCGGACGTCGGCGACGCCGGTCGCCAGCTCCTCCAGCGGATAGTGCTCGATCGCGACCGGCGCGGACACCGCCGCGTCGAAATCGCCCTCGACCACGCCGACCGCCGCCGCCGCGGTGGACGACGAGGCGACCGGGGTGGCGTCCGGCAGATTCGCCTCCAGCCACTCCCGCACCTGGGCGAGCGCGTGCGGATGGCTCGCGACGGTGCGGATTTCGCCGCTGCCCGGCCGTTTGAGCACGCTGAAATGAATGGGCAGGATCGTCTCGGCCGTGGCGACGAGCGGGTCCCCGTCGCTGAGCCCGTCGAGCGTCGCGGGGACCACGCCCTCGACGGAGTTCTCGATCGGCACGCACGCGGCGTCCGCGGCACCGTCGCGGACGGCCTGCAGCGCCAGCCGGACGGTCTCGTAGGGGGTCAGGTCCTCGCCCGGCGCGAGCGCGCGGGCGGCCTGCTCGGTGAACGTGCCCTGAGGGCCGAAATACGCGATCCGCAACACGACCGTCAGGCTAGCGACCGCGCGCGTGGCGCTTTTCACTCGGACAGCCGGTGGCTAAACCGGTTACGCCGGGTGGCGTTTTTTGCCATGCTGGAACGGTGACCGCCGACTCAGGCACACACGCCGGGCACGGGGAAGCCGTTTCGCCGGATCCTCCCCGAACGCCGGAATTGGTGCTGTGCGCCGTCGATGAACCGCTGGCCGCCGCGTGGACCTCCGCCGTGGCGGACTTCGGCGGCTCCGTCCGCGTGCACCGCGGTTCGGTGCTCGACATCCCCGCGCAGGCGGTGGTCAGCCCGGCCAACTCCTACGGCTGGATGCGCGGCGGGATCGACGCGGTCTACGCGCGGGCGTTCCCCGGCATCGAGCAGAGCGTGCGCAGCGCGGTACTGGCTTCTTACGGCGGTGAGCTGCCGATCGGCGAGTCGGTGATCGTGCCGACCGGCGAGTCCGAACCGGCGTGGCTGATCAGCGCGCCGACCATGCGCGAGCCCGGCGAACAGCTGCCCGCCGACACCGTCCACCCGTATCTCGCGGCGCGCGCGGTGTTCCTGCAGTGGCAGCGCGGACAGCTGGATTCCGGCTCGGTCGCCTCGGCGGTGCGGACGATCGCGATGCCCGGTCTCGGCACCGGCGTCGGCGGCGTGGCACCGGCCACGTGCGCGCGTCAGGTCGCCGCGGCGTGGCAGGAAGTCTTCGGGGCCAACGGTCACCTTCGGTGATCGCATTCCCGCTGGCTCAGGGGTGCGTGCATCACATCACAGCGCGTTCACGCGCGGTAAGCCCTACCGTTGATACGGCGTTACGGAAGTAGCGCAGACGGAGCCAGCGCAGGCGACGGCCGAGGAGTGTGCGATGCCCACACGGGTCCGTGAACTCAGCCCTTATGTAGAGCTGCATCGGGAACAGTGGCGGGAGCTGCGCAGCTCCACTCCGCTGCCGCTGACCGCGGACGAGCTGGTCCGGCTCCGCGGGCTCGGGGAGCAGATCGATCTCGCCGAGGTCGCCGACGTGTACCTGCCGCTTTCGCGGCTGATCAACCTCCAGGTGAAGGCCAGGCAACAGCTGTACGAGGCCACCACCACCTTCCTCGGCGAGGACTGCCGCAACACCAAAGCCCCGTTCGTGATCGGCGTCGCGGGCAGTGTCGCGGTCGGCAAGTCGACCACCGCCCGGATCCTGCGCACCCTGCTCGCCCGCTGGCCCGACCACCCGCGCGTCGACCTCGTGACGACCGACGGGTTCCTCTACTCGCGCGACGAGCTGACCCGGCGCGGAATCATGCACCGCAAGGGTTTCCCGGAAAGCTACGACCGGCGCGCGCTGCTGCGGTTCGTCACCGAGGTGAAGTCCGGGGCCGAACGGGTGTCCGCGCCGGTGTACTCGCACCTGGCCTACGACATCCTCCCGGACCAGGAGCAGGTCGTGGAACGGCCGGACATCCTCATCATCGAGGGGCTGAACGTCCTGCAGCCGGGCCCGAGCCTGACCGTCTCGGATCTGTTCGACTTTTCGATTTACGTCGACGCGCACATCGACGACATCGAGCACTGGTACGTCGAGCGGTTCCTGAAGCTGCGGCACACCGCCTTCGCCGACCCGGCCTCGCACTTCCACCACTTCGCCGGCCTGCCCGACGACGAGGCCCGCGAAGAAGCGCGGCACCTGTGGCGCACCATCAACGAGCCGAATCTGATGGAGAACATCAAGCCGACGCGGCCCCGGGCGACCCTCGTGCTCCGTAAGGACGCCGACCACGCGATCAACCGGGTCAGGCTGCGGAAACTCTGATTCACCCACACGCGTCTCTCCGGTCTCCCGCGGCACACGGGCCGGGGTTGCTGACCGATCGGCCGGTGTCTTCGTAACCACTTGGCCGATACCAGCGGCCTCCGTCGCGAGCGACCCTGAACACAGCAGGATGTCGCACTTGACCTGCGAAGGAGGACACGATGGTGACTATCGTCCTGACCTGGGTCGGCGCGGTATTGGGATTGACGCTGCTGGTTGCGATGGCCGCGGGGGCGTTCGTCGTCGACTTCGACGAGGCGATGCGCGAACGGCGCTTGAAGGCGCGGAGCACGGCGGGACCGACCAGCTGAGGCCTGAGCTTCGGCGCGGGGCAAGATGTGCGGCATGAGTCCGGTGAGCCGCGCGCGCAAAAAGAGTTCCCTACCCACCGCCCCCAGCGTCAACGGTCTGTTCAAGGACGTGCTGCGGGACTTCTCCGCGGTCGCGGCCGAGCCCGGTCCGTTCGACATCGACCTGCTCGGTTCCGAGGTCGTCGGGCAGTGGCGGGACGTCATCGTGGAGGACGAACCGGAAAACCAGCTCGGGCTTGAGCTGATCGCGTTCGCCCAGCGGAAGATCACGCCCGGCGCGGCGGCGCTGCTGACCGCGCTGAAGGTGCTGGCCGAGTCCGAAGAGGAGCGGTCGGCGGCGGCCGAAGCGCTCGCCGTCGTGCTCGGCCGGGGCATCCCGGAACCGGAGTGGGCGAGCGAGGTCGGGCAGGTCAGTGTCGGCGAATGCTGGCGCACCGGGGACGTTTACGGCGACGAGTCGTCGTTGCTGTG
The DNA here is from genome assembly GCF_053611505.1 of Amycolatopsis sp. NPDC054798. Taxonomy (NCBI): domain Bacteria; kingdom Bacillati; phylum Actinomycetota; class Actinomycetes; order Pseudonocardiales; family Pseudonocardiaceae; genus Amycolatopsis; species Amycolatopsis sp. NPDC054798. The sequence continues at coordinate 73,060 of NZ_JBSHAM010000020.1, forward strand.
CGTCTTTTCCCGCGGAGACCACTCGCTCGGCCTGCTCGCGCTGCTGGACTTCACCGAGGGCGGCCGGGTGCGCGACCTGGTGGTCATCGAGGAGCCGCACGAGGTTCTCGCCGAAATGCGTTCGCAGGTCGAGGAAGACGGCGAGCTGGTTGTCCTCGAGAAGATCGAGCCCGCCGACGCGCACCGGCTGCTGGTGTCCGGGATCGCGGCCACGGACGCGCTGGACGAGCCGGACGTCGGCGAGGACTACACGCGTTTCCACGCCATCGCGCTGACCTGGGCGCGTTCGCTGCCGGAGCCCTCCGAGGTTCCGCCGGTGACCGAGTGGAGCGCTGAGCAGCGCGAGGAAGCCGTCACCCGGTTCCTCGCCGACACGAACCTGCCGGACGCCGATGCCGCCCGCGAAATCGCCAACCTGCTGGTGGACCACGGCTGCCGCACCGAACCGGCGAACCCGCTGCGCGTCGGTCCGGAGAAGCTGGCGCGGTTCCTCGAATCCTTGCTGGACGGCGAATACGAGCTGGAAGACGAGGACGCCGTCGCGCCGGTCGTGCTGTCCTGGGCCGGCTGGGCCGCTGCCCGCGCCGGACTGTCCGAAGTCGCGACGGCCGCGTTGCTGGAGGAGGTCACCGAATACCTCGGCGAGTACCTCTCGGACGAAGACGAGGAAGAAGACTTCAGCGACTACCTCGACGGCACCGAATCCGCCGAGGAAGCACTGGAAGTGGTGGCGCGCCGCCGTTTCGCGGTCCCCGAACTGTCCACAGTGATCGGTGACGAGGAACTGACCGACCTGGACCCCGGCGACCCGGAACAGCGCAGGCTGCTGGTGATCGGCTCTCACCCGGAGTATCACGAATCGCTGGCCGCGGAGGAATTCGACGGCGCGGACGGTCTCCGGCTCGCCCTTGAGACGTCCATTGTGGACCAGTTGTGGGACGACGAGCCCGCCGAGGTGTGGACCGCCGCGCAGAATCTGCTGCAGCAGGACCTTTCCCGCGCCGACGTGCTCGACCGGCTGGTGACTGTCCTCGAAGGACAGTTGACCGAAACCGAGGAAGAAGACCAGCTGGACTACGACCTGGACGCCTACCGCGCCGCACTGGCCGAGATCTAGCTCTTCGGGAGCGCGATCCGGGCCGACCGGATCTCCGCGAGCAACCGGGTTTTGCGGCGGTGGACGTTCACCAGCTCGGCGACGTAGCCGGTGAACTCCTCCGCCGTACCCGCTTGTTTGTGCAGGGTGCGCAGTTTCTTCAGGCACTGCGCCGCTTCCCGGTACGCGCTGGCTTCTTTCTGCGCGATCAGCTGCTCGATCCGCTCGCGATACTCCGGAATCGATTCCTCTTCCCTCGGCGGAAGCTGCACCTCTGTCCGTTGTGGAGTCAACGCGCGCGCCGCGTAAGCGATCGCTTCGCTGTGCCGTCCGGCCGCCCGCAGCACCCGGACGATCTTGAGACTGACGTCCACCCTCGGCGGCTTGGCCGCGAGAATGGCGACCAAACCGTCGACGTCCCCGCTGGCCTCGGCGATTTCCTCCTGCAGCCGCTGCGCGATCTCGAGCTTTTCCCCCGGCCCGCTCGCCACCTCGTCCACAATGGACTTCATCCGGGCGAGCCCGGCCTCCCCGAGCGCCGCCGAGAAATCGGCCACCGCGACCGCCCGCCCGCTGAACGCCGCCTCCAGCACCCAGTCCGCGAGCTGCTCCGGGTCCGGCGGCCGGGCCGCACAGGCCCGCGCGTACAACGCGACCGCCTGGTCAAGCCGCTCTTGAAGCTCCGAGGCGAGATCGCCGTGCTGCTCCAGCATGCCCACGATGTCGTCCACCGCCCGCCGGGCGAGCGGTGCGAGATCAGCGCGGCTGCCGGAGTCGAGCAGCCGCCGCACAGTGTCGAGAACCGCACCGATTTTGGCGGTGTACTCGACCGGGTCGGGGACGCTCACGCGAACAGTCTGCCGTATCGCCCGTAACCGGCGTGTGGGCCAACGGCGTACTCTTTTCGGCCCAACCCGGACACCCCAGGTGAGCACCGCGCGTGATAGTCAGGTCCAGTGACCCTAGACGACCTCACCCAGCGCCTCCGGGACTTCGCCGCCGCCCGCGACTGGGAACCGTTCCACACCCCGAAAAACCTGACGATGGCCCTGTCCGGCGAAGTGGGCGAGCTGATCTCGCTGTTCCAGTGGCTGACGCCGGAGGAAGCCGCGAACTGGCGCGCCGACCCGGCCCAGGAGTTCAACGTCCAGGACGAAATCGCCGACGTGATGCTGTACCTGGTCCGGCTCGCGGACGTGCTGGGGATCGACCTGCTGGAGGCCGCGAACGCGAAGGTGGACCGGAACGAGAAGAGGTTCCCTCCGCTAGCTCGCTGACCTGACCCGCTTCGTCTCGTCCAGGTACCAGCCGCCGACCAGCGCACCGACCGCGAAGACGGCCAGCACGATCCCCGGCCCCAGCCCGGCGCCGCCGAACATCGCGGCGACCGTGACGACCATCAGGACCAGCCCGATTCCGATCAGCACCCGCCCGGCGAGCCGGGCATTGCCCGCTTTCCGCTGCGTCTGCTGCTTCGGCTGCGGGTCCGGTGCGCTCTCGAACCCGAGCAGCACCGGGGCCTCGTCCATGCGCACGACCTGCGCACCGAGTTCGAGCGCGCGGGAAAGCCGCGGCTCGGACTCTCGCACCCCTTCGTCGTACACCAGGTGCGTAACCGAACCCGTCAGGTTCTTCGCGAGCTGGAAGCCTTCCGAAAGCACCCGCGCCCGCAGCTGGTCCGCGTCCGCCGTCGCGCCGAGCACCAGCACCCTCGTCGGCTTTTCCCCGGTGCTGGTGACCTTGAGGTCCACCACCACTTCCAGCGCCCCGAGCGCGTCAGCGACCTGACGCAGCTCGCGGTACTCGGCGGGCGTCACCACCCCGTCCGCCTCGGCGACCTGGCGCAGTTCAGCGACGAAGCCGGCGTGCACCCGCTGCACCTCCGCCGCGGCCATCCCGGCTTCGGCCGCGAGGTCGGCGAGCGCCCAGACCTCCTCGTCCGTCAGGAACTGGTCGCCGACCGCTTCGGCGAGCAGATCGAGATAAGCCTGCGCGACCGGTCCGCCGTCTCCCGCGGAAACCCGGTCCACGGCCTCGGCCATCCAGCCCTTTTCGGCACCGGCGATCGACCGGCGCAGGGCTGCCGCACCGGAGGCGTACCGCGGCAGGTCCGGAAAACGCACGGGTTTCGCCAACCGCAACCCGTGCGCACCGACGAGAGCGATCATCGCCTCCGCGCACGCCCGAGCGGCCGGTTCGGCGAGATAGCCGGGGAAGTCCTCGATGCCGAAGGCGCGAGCGATGGTGGCGAGACGGTAGTTGGGCAGCGGTAACGCCGCCTGCGCGGTGTCCTTGAGCGAAATCGCCGGCAGCGGGGGCACTCGGACGCCCAGCAGGCTGATCTCGGAGAGGAGACCGCTCACCGACGACAGGTCGTGAGCCACGACAACCGCGCCTCGGCACAGATCGAACAACCGGCTGAGGACGTCCCCCAAGGTCGGCGCGTCAGTCAGCTCCGCCGCGGTGATGCGGTGCGGATTGCGCCGGTTCGGTTCACCGGCGAGGACCGTCGCGAACTCGCCGAGGAACGTCCCGTCCCCGCGAAACCGGATCGCGGCGATCTCCAGGACGCGGCCAGTGCGCAGTCCGGTCGTCTTGACGTCGAGCGCGGTGAACTCCGTGCCGCGCGCGGACACCTGCCCGGCCGAGGACAGGGACAGTCGTTCGATCAGCTGGGACATCGTGGATGCGCTTTCTCCTGGACAGCTCCCCTGAACATCGCGGGAAAGGCGCGAATCGTGACACCGCCGGCAGAAAAATCTGTCTTTGTGACGCGTCCGTGACGTTTTCTCCGCTCGTGAAAATTTGACCTGTCTGAGGCGTAACACTGGCCGCCGTTTTTGCGAATTCCATTCGGCACCCGGCTCAGGAAGAGGATTCCGAATGCACTCCACGCCCGCGCCGCCGTCGCGTCCCAAGCTGAAATTCCCGGCCTGGCTGACGGTCGTCCTCAGCGTCTTCGCGGTTCTCTTCGTTCTGGGCGCGGTGTTCGGAAAGCCGACGCCGACGCCGGAACCGGTTGCCGCGCCAGCGACCCCGTCCGCGACCCCATCGACCACATCAGTCTCTCCGGTACCGGTGACCTATACCGTGGACAAAATCACCGACGCCGCAAACGTCGAACTGACCGGTTCCGACGGCAGCCATCGCGTTGTGCGCATCCTCGGTCTCGAAGTGGCGACCGGAAACAACTGCTACGGGAACGAAACCGCGGTTTGGGCCACCAACAAGCTCACCGGCGCGGCAGTAAAGATCACCACGGACACCAGCGACGGCGTCGCACTCGCTTTGAGCGACGGCACCGACTACGCGACCGCGGCGCTCTCCGCCGGGTACGCCCGGCTGGCGGGGAACGTCGTCTCCGACTCGCTCCGCAACGCGGCGAACGCAGCCCAGCAAGCCGCGATCGGATTGTGGGCGGAACCCTGCAAAGGCGTGATCACCGCGCCGACCCCGGTGGCTACTCCGGCTCCGACTCCGCCTCTGCCGAAGGAAACGCCCGCTCCGCCAGCCCCGCGCACGTCCGAACAAGCCGCCCCGCCGCCGGTTGAACAAGCGCCGGAACCTCAACAGCCGAGCAACGTGTATTACAAGAACTGTGCGGCCGCTAAAGCCGCTGGGGTGACCCCTCTCCACCGCGGCGACCCGGGCTACCGTCCCGCGCTGGACCGTGACGGCGACGGAATCGCCTGCGAGCGGTAACACCTCGTGTCCTGCGGCACCACTGGCGGACGAACCGCCGCACGCCCCGTAACCTGGACATATGCCGATCCAGGTGCTGCTAGTAGACGACCACGAACTCGTCCGGCGGGGCCTGCGCGACCTGCTCAGCGACGAGGCCGACCTGGAGGTGGTCGCCGAGGCCGGGAGCGTCGAAGAGGCGCTCGCGGTGGCCATGCACGTCGAGCCGGATGTCGCGGTCGTCGATGTCCGGCTCGGTGACGGCGACGGCATCACGCTCTGCCGCGAGCTGCGGTCCAAGCCGAATCCGCCGGCCTGTCTGATGCTCACCGCGTTCGATGACGAGGAAGCCATGGTCGGCGCGATCATGGCGGGTGCTTCGGGCTATCTGCTCAAGCAGGTTCGCGGCCAGGACGTGGTGAACGCGGTACGCGAGGTCGCCGCCGGACGCTCGCTGCTCGATCCGGTCAGCACCGCTCGCGTGCTCGACAAGCTGCGCCACCCGCCGACCGACGAGCTGGCCGCCCTGACCGACCGCGAACGCGACGTCCTGGAGCTGATCGGGCAGGGGCTGTCGAACCGCGAGATCGCCGAACGTCTTTTCCTCGCCGAGAAAACGGTGAAGAACTACGTGACGTCCGTGCTCGCGAAGCTCGGCATGCAGCGCCGCACGCAGGCCGCGGCATGGATCGCCCGGCGCGGCAAGTGAATCAGCTGCCCGCGACGGCGCGTCCGTAGCGTTCGGACAGCAGCCGCAGCCGCGGAATCAGCTCCGGCGGCGATTCGACGGTGAAGTCCATCATCAGCATTCCAATGTAGACAGCCACGGTGTCCAGGCTGTCCGCGCCGGTGACGAGCACGCACTGGTTGTCGTCAATAGGTTCGACGACGCCGACCGCCGGATTGATCCGCGCCAGCACCTTTTCCGCCGGGGCGTCGATGCGCAGGCGCGCGTGCACGATCCACCCGCTCGCCGCGATCGTGCGCATCGCGAAGGCGGTGTAATCCCCGCCGGGCAAGGGATTCGGCTCGAACCGGCGGCGGGTCGGCATCCGCGGCCGCATCAGGTCGACACGGTAGGTCGCCCAGCTGCCGTCCTGCGGATCTCGGGCGACCAGGTACCAACGCCGTTGCCAGCTGAGCAACCGGTACGGCTCGACCAGCCGCAGCTCGTTCGCGTAGTCGAACCGGAGCCATTCGACGTGCCGGATCGCCCGCGCGACCTCCTGCAGCACTGTGCCGTCGACCTCCGGATCCGGCGCGTCAGTGCCGGTGTTCTCCGGACCGCGGTCGATGGTCGACCGCAGCGCGTCGACCGTCGGACGCAGCCTCGACGGCAAGACCTGCTCAAGCTTCGCGAGCGCCCGCGTGCCCGCCTCCTCGATCCCGGAGATGCCCGCCGCGGCCCGCAGCCCGACCGTGACCGCCACCGCCTCCTCGTCGTCCAGCAGGAGCGGCGGCAGCTTTCCGCCGGAACCGAGCCGATAGCCGCCGACGTTGCCGCGCGTCGCCTCGACGGGATAGCCCAGGTCACGCAGCCGTTCGACGTCGTTCCGGATGGTCCGGGCCGAGACGCCGAGCCGTTCTGACAGCTCCCTGCCGCTCCGCCCGGCAGCGGTCTGCAGGAGAGCGAGAAGCGCCAGCAACCGCGCCGTCGGATCAGCCATCGAAACTCCCTTTTCTATTAGGAACTGATACTACCTAATAGCCTCCTAATGTCCTTCTCATGACGAACGCACCCGCCTCCCTCGCCCTCCGCCCCTTCACCGTCGAGATCACCGACGCCGAGCTCTCGGACCTGTACGACCGTCTCGCCCGCACCCGCCTGCCGCAGCCGTCGCCGGCCGACGATTGGGACGCCGGGACGCCGAACTCCTACCTGCGCACGGCCGTCGAAGCGTGGCGGGCCTTCGACTGGCGCGCCGCCGAAGCACGGATCAACTCCGTCCCGCACTTCACCACCGAGATCGACGGCCAGACGTTCCACTTCATCCACGTCCGCTCCGCCCACCCCGGCGCGACGCCGCTGCTGCTCGCGCACACCTACCCCGGTTCGTCGGTCGACTACCTCGACCTGATCGACCGGCTCGTCGACCCGGTCGCCCACGGCGGCCGCGCCGAGGACGCCTTCGACGTCGTCATCCCCGACGCACCCGGCTACGGCTTCTCCCAGCCCCTCGCCGAGTCCGGCTGGACGGTCGCCCGCGTCGCCACCGCGTACGACCGGCTGATGCGCGGCCTCGGGTACGAGAGCTACGGAATCCACGGCTCGGACAACGGCGCGATGGTCGCCAGGGAACTCGGCCTGCTCAACCCGGACGGTTTCCTCGGCCTGCACGTCCTGCAGCTGTTCTCGTTCCCGTCCGGCGACGCGGGCGAATTCGAACGCCTCGAACCGGCCGACTACGCCGGCCTCGAGCACATGCAATGGTTTCAATCAGTCGGTGGCTACAACACGATGAACGCCTCGCGCCCGCAAACGGTTTCCGTCGGCCTCAGCGACTCCCCGATCGGATTACTCGCCTACAGCGAACTGTTCAACTCCTTCGGCAACGGAACCTCGCTCGTGCCGCTGGAAACGATCCTGCTGGAGGTGAGCGTGAACTGGTTCGCCAACGCCGCGTCCGGGATGAGCCGCAGCTATCTGGAGAACGCCCGCGCGCAGGAGGAACCGAGGGTGAGCGACGCGCGTACCGGAGTGGCGGTGTTCAAGGACGACTTCCAGACCATCAAGACCTTCGCCGAGCGCGACAACACGAACATCGTGCGCTGGAGCCGCTTCGAGGAAGGCGGTCACTTCGCCGCGATGGAACGCCCCGACCTGCTCGCCGGTGACATTCGCGCTTTCTTCGCTGCCCGCGACTGACCCCTGCTGATTCCGCGCCCCAACCCCGCCCGCGTTGCTGCGGACGGGGTTCTCGGCGGTCAAGACGGAGCTGAGGGTAGCCGTTCCCCGTGGATTGGTTCACCCAATTGAGTGCCGAATAGATGTTCGATTTGCCGATACCATGGGGAACGGCTCGGTGGCAGGGCGGGAGAGTTCGAGAGTGTTCGGAGCTTGCGGGAAGGAGCGTGTTCGATGACTCGTGAAGGCTGAATCTCTTGGTGCGCGGTGTGTTCACAGCGGTGGGTTCACAACGGCGCGAGGCTGAGACAGCGTGTTTGCCGCGGTCGATTCAGGACAATCGTTTCAGGACAACCGCAGCGGCAACACGTTCACGACGATCCGAGGCGGCGGATTTCAAGACGACAGCTGCTGGTTTTAGGCAGCTCGCTCGAGGTGGCAGCTCCGAAACAGCACTAGGCCGGTGTGGCGTTTCGACACGGCACTAGGTCGCCGCAACGCGGGGTCGACGACACAGTGCAGGGCTATTGCGGCTGGCGCAAGGAGTCTGCCGCGATGACGGCTCAGTGCGATGTGGTCTCGGTGCGATGTGGTTACCGCGACGTGCTCCGCGCAGCACGGCACGGCGCGGTGACTGCCGCCCGGGCTCGCCTTCGCGCGGACTGTTTCGCGCGGACTATTGCCTTGCCGGACAGGGCAATGCGGCTGCAGACGCTGCAGCGTGAACCGCCACAGTGTGTCCTGCTAGTAACGCCGGGTGTGGCGGATCCCTGCCCCTGCGGAGGTCCGTGAGGGGAACCCTGAGGGAATCAGAGTCCCTCAGGGTTCCCCTCACAGACCTCCTCCCGTACCGAGCGTGGTGGATTCGTTGCGGTTGCGATAAGAGCCGTCGCAGTACGGTAGCCGTGTCACGAACCGCCACAGCCGCGTCGAAAAGCGTGGCCACACCGCGAGCCAAAGCGCGAGGCAGCTGGCGAAGCGATGCGCTGCGATTACCGAAACCCCTACACCGCAACATGATCCCCGAACCACTCACTCCAGCGGCAGATCAAACGCGACAAGCGTCCCCAAACTAGGCGACGAATTAAGAAAGAACCGACCCCCAGCAGCATCAGCCCGCTCCGCGAGATGCCGAAGCCCCCGAGTCGCAACCCCTTGCGGCACCCCGGACCCGTTGTCCCGCACGCGAAGCTTCACACCCTCAACATCGCGGGTCAGCGTCACGCGAGTCTCGCTCGCCCCGGAGTGTCGGACCACATTGGACAGTGCCTCGCGCAACGCCGCTCGAATGTGGTCGGCCCGCTCGGCCGGGATATCGGCGAACTCGCCGGACAGCTCCAGGGTCGGCGGATACCCGAGCAGCTCACCGGCGATGCGCACTTCGCCGCGCGCGGATTCGGCGAGGTCTGTCGGGGTGCCGGGGTCGTGGCGCGGCTCCGGGGAGCGCAGCGCGCGCACGGTGCCGCGGATTTCCTCGATGGTCTGGTCCAGCTGGTCGATCGCGTCGGACAGCCGGGCCCCGTCGGCCTGCGCGAAGCGTTTGCGCATGTTGCGGCGTACCCGGTCCAGCTGCATTCCGGTGCCGTAGAGCCGTTGCACGATCACGTCGTGCAGCTCGCGAGCGATGCGTTCGCGCTCTTGATAGAGAGTCACGCGATGCCGCGCGTTCGCCCCCTCCGCCAGCGCGAGCACCACGCCGGCCTGCGCCGCGAACGCCGCGAGCATCTCGACCGTGCCCGCGGAGAACGGCTCGCGACCCTGCCGCCGGTACACCGTGAGCGCGCCGAGCACCCGCCCGCCGGACCCGAACGGCGCGGCCGCGAACGGCCCGTATCCGCGCAGTTCATCCGGCACATACGGGGCCGTGCGCGGGTCGACGATGAAGTCCTCCGCCGCGATCGGCTCGCTGCCGCGCGCGACCTGGCCTGCCGCGGATTCCGTCTCGAGCGTCAGCCCGCGCAACTCGCCGACCGGCGCGCCTTCGACCTCGCCCGTCGGCACTTCCGCGAGCAAGCCGTCGACGCCGTACGCCGCTTCGACCACGACCCGGCCGTCGTCGGCGCTCACCATCGCCAGGCCGAGGTCGGCGTCCGCGAGTTCGACAGCCCTGGCCACGACTGTTTCCAGCACCGCCTCCGGGTCGTCCCCGGACAGCGCGGTGCTGGTGATCTCCGTGGCCGCGGAGAGTGCGCGCGCGGCGAGTGTCGGGTCCATGAGCAACTCCGACCTTAGCGCGGCCCCCTGCCCCAGACCCGAAATCGTGACCGTCACCAACAACCCTCCGTCACGCCGCCACCCGCGGCAACGCCCGGCGCACGACGCGCCCGTCCCGGACCTCGAAGACGATGTCCGCTTGCAGCTCTTCATCCGCATTGTGCGTTACGTGCACGACCGTCCGTCCGGCAAGCTCAGCACGCAACATCGCCCGCAACGCCCTCGCCGTCGGCTCGTCCAGATGCGACGTCGGCTCGTCGAGCAACACCAACTCCGCCGACGGAGCCGCCAGCAGCGCCCGCGCCAACGCCACCCGCTGCGCCTGCCCACCGGACAACCCGGCCCCGGCGCTGTCGAGCACCGTCGTCAAATCCAGCTCCGGCAACTGCGCCTGATCCAGCACCCGACGCAAATCGGCCGTCTCCGCGTGAGGATCCGCGAGCCGCAAGTTCTCCGCCACAGTGGTCGACACGAGCATCGGCTCCTGCGGTGCCCAAGCGACCTTCGCCGGCACGACAACCTCGCCGTCGCGCGGCTGAAGGAATCCCAGCAAAGCCGCCACCAATGTCGACTTACCCGCCCCGCTCGGCCCGACGACCGCGACGTAAGCCCCGGTCGGCACGCTCAAGTCGACGTCCTTCAGCACCGGCTCGCCGCCAGGCCACCCCAGTTCAGCGCCCCGCAACTGAATTGCGGCTGGGCAGTCCAGGCCAGGCTCGCCCGCAACCTGAACAGCGGCTGCGTCCCGCGTTCCCGCCGATCCGCCGACCCCGCGAACTGCTTCCTCGTCCCGTGAATGCCCGGCTTCCGAATCGCCAACCACCGCACCAAGCCGAACCCGAGCCGCCCGCAATGTGTCCCAATGCACCGCCGCCTGCGGCAGCAACGCCAGAACCTCCGCGAGCGCCAACGGCACCAACGCCAGCAGCGGCGCCATCACCCCCGCCAGCTCCCCTCGGCCGACAGCGCCCGCGGCCAGCATCGTGCTGACCACCGCAGCCACCCCGGTCGCCAGCGTGATCAGCGCATCCGCCGCGCCTGCGCCGAATGCTTGCCGCCGGGTGTCGGCGGCCAGTTGGGTGTCCGTCGAAGCCAAGTCCCGGCGGCGCGAAGCCGCTCGGCCGTAAGCGAGCAATTCCGCCGCCGACGAGAACAGCACCAACACCCGCGCCGCGACGTCACGTCGGCCAGCCGCGAGCGCCGAAGTCGCCCGTCGTTCCAACCGCAGCGCGACCGCCGGTGCCGCCAAGCCCACCAGCACCGTCAACGCCAGCACCAAACCGGCCGACGGCAGCACCATCGTCTGCACCGCGATAGCCCCGGCCGCGACCAGCCCGACCACGATCGGCGGCGAAACGACTCGCGGCAGGAGATCCCGCATCGTGTCGACATCCGTCACCAGCCGCCGCTGGCTCTCCCCGGCTTCGAGGCTGCGCGCCGGACCTAAGCGCACCAACGCGTTCCACAACCGAACCCGCAACCGTCCGGCGATCCGGAAAGCGGCGTCGTGCGTGACGAGCCGTTCGACATACCGCAGTCCGGCCCGTCCCAACCCGAACGCGCGCACTCCGACGACCGCGACTGTCAAGGTCAGAATCGGCGGCTGCAACGACGCTTTGGCGATCAACCAGCCAGAAGTCGCGGTAAGGGCGATCCCGGCCAGTAGGGCCAAGGCACCCAGCAAGGCACCGGAGAACAGGCGTCGGTCAAGCAACATTCGCCAGTGAAGCGGCCGGGCCTCGACACTGTCCGAAATGGACTCGACTGCCGCGGCGGGAGCTTCGTCCGAAACGGCCACTGCGGCAGAACGTTCGTGAGCAGCGATGACCGCCGCCGCACCGTTTTCGACGGCTCGCTCTACGGCGTCCATCACCCGTCGAGCGTTGACGTCGTCCAGGTGCGCGGTCGGCTCGTCCAGCAGCAGCAACCACGCACCCGACTGGACGCGCAGCAACGCTCGCGCCACGGCGACGCGCTGACGTTGCCCTTGGGAAAGCCGGTCGACTGGACGGTCGGCGAGACCGTGCAAGCCCAGTTCAGCGAGCACGGGATCGATGTCCGAACCAGCGACCGCGAGTTCTTCCCGCACTGTGCCGCCGCTGAAAACCGGCGACTGCGGAACCCACGCGATACCGGCGCGCCACCGTTCGAGGTCGGCTTCGGCGAGCGGGACGTCCCCGGCCAGCACCGACCCGTCATAGGACGGCACGAAGCCCAGCAGCGTCGCCAGCGTTGTCGATTTGCCGCCACCGCTCGGGGCGCGCAGCCATACGAGCTGGCCGCGCCGGACCGAGAAACTCTCGCCATCCGGGGCGAATCCGCCGCGCCGGGCGACTTTTAGGTCGGACACAACCAACGATCCACAGGGCGCGGTCCGCGTCCCTTCGGCCGGGACCGGCTCCGCGAGCACCGCGGTCACCCGGCGGACCGCTTCCACGCCGTCCTCGCTCGCGTGGAAAGCCGCACCGACCGCGCGAATCGGCTGGTAGCACTCGGGCGCGAGGATCAGCACGCCGAGTCCGATCGCCAGCGGGAGCGATCCCGACACCAGCCGGACGCCGATGACGACAGCGACCAGCGCGACCGACAGCGTCGCCGCGAGTTCCAGCACGAACGCCGAGGAGAACGCGACCCGCAACGTCTTGAGCGTCGCGCGACGATGCCGTTCCGACAGTTTCCGCACGGTCTCGGCCTGTGCGTCCGCCCGCCGGAACGCGGTGAGCACGGGCAACGCGCGCACCAGTTCGAGCAGGGAACCGGACATCCGGTGCACCGCGTCCGTCGCGCCGGAAACGCGGTCGGCGGTGAATTTTCCGACCAGGACAGCGAACATCGGCAGCAACGGGACCGTCGCGGCGATGATCACCGCAGACGGCCAATCTGTCCACAGGATCGCCGCGCCCGCCGCGATCGGGACGACCGCGGCGGTGACGAGCGCGGGCAGGTACTCGCGGAAATAGGAATCGAGTGCGTCGAGGCCACGCGTGACGAGCGTCGTGAGTTCGCCGTGGCCGCGCCGGGCGAGCCATTCCGGACCGAGGCGCAACGCGTGGTCGACGACGCGGGCGCGCAGGTCGCGTTGCGCGGTCGCGGCGGCGCGCGCGGAGACAACCCGCACCGCCCAGCTGGTGCCCGCGCGGCCCACGACGAGCGCGACCAGAACAGCCAACTGGACGGTGCGGCCCCCTTCCCCCAGCCCCCGGGAGACGATGTCCGCGAGGATGTTCGCTAGCAGAAAGGCTTGTCCGACAAGGAAAACCGCGTTCCCGAACGACAGCACCGCGACCAGGATCAGCGCTCGGCGCGCGGCCGGCCCCAGGGCCGAAAGCGCGCCGAGCGGACCCTTGCCCGGCCGCACTGGGTCCATGGGGGACCCGGTGGCGGAAAGGGGTGCGCGGCCGGGAAGCTCGGTCATGGTGCGTGCACCGCCGGGATGTGCTGGACGCCGATGCGCTTGCGGAACACCCAGTAGGTCCAGCCTTGGTAGATCAGCACCGCTGGCGCCCCGAACGCGCCGACCCAGGTCATCACCGTCAGCGTGTAGTGGCTGACCGCGGTGTTCATGATGGTCAGCGAGTGCGCCGGGTCGAGCGTGGACGGCAGGACGTTCGGGTAGAGCGCGCCGAAGAAGGTCACCGCGGCGGCCGTGATGACGACCGCGAGCGCGGCGAACGTCTGCCCGTCGCGGTCGACGTAGAGCCGCAGCCACGCCACCACCGCGGCGAGGACGGCGATCACCAGCGAGATGAGCGTCCACAGTTTGCCTTCGCGGACCTGGACGACCACCAGGAAGGCGACCAACGGCAGCAGCCCGGCGGGAAGGATTCGCAGCGCTAGCGTGCGCGCACGTTCCCGCAGTTCACCGGTGGTTTTCAGGGCGAGGAACGCCGCCCCGTGCACGAGCGAGAACCCGACGATGGCCACCGCGCCCAGCAACGTGTCCCACCGGACCGACTCGAACGCCGACCCGACGCGGTTGCCCTGCGCGTCGAGCGGAAGGCCGAGCACAGTGGTCGCGAGCAGCAGCCCGACGCCCAGCGGCGGGACCCAGGAACCGATGATGATCACGCGGTCCCAGACGCGCCGCCACCGTTCGGAGTCGACCTTGCCGCGGTACTCGAACGCGACGCCGCGCCCGATGAGCGCGATGAGGACGAGCAGCAGCGGGAGGTACGCCCCCGAGAAAAGCGACGCGTACCAGCCAGGGAACGCCGCGAAGGTCGCACCGGCCGCGACGATCAGCCAGACCTCGTTGCCATCCCAGACCGGCCCGATGGTGTTGACGAGGACGCGCCGCTCGGTGTTCGTTTTCCCGAGGACCGGCAGGAGCATCCCGACCCCGAAGTCGAATCCTTCGAGGAAGAGATACCCCAGCCAGAACAACGCGACGATCGCGAACCACAGCGTTTCGAGTGTCATGCCCACTCACCTCGTCCGGCGACTGCCGGCGTCATCCGGTCGGCCACCGGGTTGTCCCCACGATGGCCCTGAGTTATCCACAACCCAGCGAGTTGTCCACAGATTTGTTGTGGGTAACCCGCGAGAGCCACCGCGCGATTACGCTGGGTACGGGGCGTCCCCCCGGTGAGGGTGGGGGCTGCCTTCGCGGCGGGAGACTCGCTTCGGCACCCAGTCCAGGCCAGTGGAGCGGGCCGCGCCCAGACCCGGCCCTCCGGGTCCTCTGGCGGCACCCCGGCCCGCTCCACCGGGTCAGTAGGCGAACGAAAGCGCCTGGTCATCGGAGTCCTCGGAATCATCAGAACCGCCCGAACCGTCGGAATCAGAAGAAGCAGCAGGCGGCATCACCGCGTCCACGCCGCCCCGTACGTACTTGCGCATCAGGTACAGCTCCACCACACCCAGCACCGCGTACAGCACCGTCAGCGAGATCAGCGACGTCAGCACCTCGCCGACGGTCAGCTTCGACACCGCCTGTGCCGTGAACATCCACATGCCCTCGACGCCGGTCGGGTTGGGCGCGACCACGAACGGCTGCCGCCCCATCTCGGTGAAGATCCAGCCCGCGCTGTTGCCGATGAACGGCGTCGCGATGCCGCCGAGCACCATCAGCGGGAACCAGCGTCCGCCGGGGATCCGGCCTCGGCGCGTGAGCCACAGGGCCAGCAGGCCGATGCCCGCCGAGATCGCGCCGAAGCCGATCATGATCCGGAAGCCCCAGTACGTCACCGGCAGGCTGGGCACGTAGTCGATCGGCTTGCCCGCCAGCGAGCCAAGCGCCGGATCGTCCGGGTAGTTGGTGCCGTATTTCGCCTGGTATTCGGTGACCAGGTTCTCCACGCCCTTGACCTCGGTCGAGAAGTCGTTGTGCGCCAGGAAAGACAGCAGCGCGGGCACGTTGAACGTCTTGACGTCCTCGCAATTCGCGTTCGCCACGTCGCCGATCGCGATGATCGAGAAGCTCGCCGGTTTTTCCGTGTGGCACAACGCTTCCGCCGACGCCATCTTCATCGGCTGCTGCTCGAACATCAGCTTGCCCTGCATGTCGCCGGTGATCGCCAGCACGGCGAACGCCACGATGCCGACCCAGCTGCCGAGCCGCAGCGACGAGCGCCAGACGTCGCGGTGTTCGTCCGAGGTCGAGCGCCGCCGCCACAGGTGCCAGCCGGCCACGCCGACCAGGAACGCCGCCGCCACCGAGAACGCCCCGGCGAGGGTGTGCGGGATCGCGGCGAGCGCGGTGTTGTTCGTGAGCACCGCGCCGATCGAGTTCATCGTCGGCTTGCCGTCCACGAACTCGACGCCCACCGGATGCTGCATCCACGAGTTCGCGGCGAGAATGAAATACGCCGAGGCCATCGTGGCCAGCGAGAACGCCCAGGCACAGGCCAGGTGCACGCGACGAGGAAGCCGGTCCCAGCCGAAAATCCACAGGCCGAGGAAGACCGACTCCACGAAGAACGCGAGGAGGCCTTCCATCGCGAGCGGCGCGCCGAACACGTCGCCGACGAACCGGGAGTAGGCGCTCCAGCTCATCCCGAACTGGAATTCCTGCACGATCCCGGTGACCACGCCCATGGCGAAGTTGACGAGCAGCAGTTTGCCCCAGAACTTCGTCATCTTCAGGTGCCGCGGATTGCCGGTGCGCACCCAGGCGGTCTGCATGGCCGCGACCAGCACCGAAAGTCCGATGGTCAGCGGGACCATCAGGAAGTGGTAGACGGTGGTGATGCCGAACTGCCACCGCGCGAGCTCAAGGACATCCACGTGTCCGATCCTCCGCGCGGGCACTCGCGCCAGCCAGTTCAACACGTCCTGAACTAACCGGGACCAACGTCCCGCCGACCTGCTGAAATCCGCGGCCGGGCGACGGCGGAGCTACCCCCGATCAGGTGGTGCTCAGCGGGTCTCCTCCACGAGCCACGACAGATACCGCGGGCTGCCGCCGATGATCGGCGTGACGATGACCTCCGGCAGGTCGTACGGGTGCCGCACGTTCAGGAACTCCTCCAGCGCGCCGGAGCGGTCCGCGGCCGTCTTGCACTCGACCCGCCATTCGGCCGCCGTCTGCACCTCGCCCTCCCACCGGAAGACGCTGGTGATCGGCCCCACGATCTGGGCGCAGGCGGCGAGCCGGGCCTCGATGGCGCTCGCGGCGAGGGTGCGCGCGGCGGCTTCGGAGTCGACGGTGGTGGTGACGACGACGTGGTCAGCAGACATGACCCGCACCGTACCGCAGCCGGAAAACAGAATTCGGTGCACCGAAAAAAATTATCCGGCCAACCGGCGGCGAGCATTCTGCCGACCTGAACAGGCAATTCGCGAAACCCATCAGCTTGCGGCTTTCTGAATCACCCCTTTATCGTTGCAGTGAAAGGGGTGAGCACGAACCCATGTCTCCCGCATTGATCGCTCTGTTCAGCGCGTTCGGCCTGGTACTGGCCGTCGAGCTGCCGGACAAGACACTTGTCGCGACCCTTGTGCTCACCACCCGTTTCCGCGCCTGGCCGGTATTCGCCGGAGTGTGCGTGGCATTCGCCGTGCAATGCGTGATCGCAGTGGCTTTCGGAAGCCTGCTCACGCTCTTGCCGGAAACCCTTGTTTCAGTGCTGGTCGCCGCGATGTTCGGAGTCGGCGCGTTCCTGCTGCTGCGCGAGGGCTTCGCCGAAGGCCGCGATGCGGGCGAGGACGCGTCGCGGTCCGGTCCTGGGCCGGTGACGTTCCTGCGCTCCGCGCTGACGTCGTTCGGCGTGCTCTTCGCCGCGGAGTGGGGCGACGCCTCACAGCTGGCGACAGCCGGTCTCGTCGCCCGCCTCGGCAATCCGTTCGCGGTCGGCCTCGGCGCGTTCGTCGCGCTGGTGTCGGTCGCCGGACTGGCGGTGTTCATCGGCGCGAAGATCCGCGACCGGATCCGGCCGAAGCTGATCCAGCGGACCGCCGGGTTCGTGTTCGCCGGATTCGCCGTGTTCGCGCTGGCCCAGCTGCTCTGGTAACCGCGGTTTCACAGGAACTCCGGGTAGCCTCTTCGGAACCCCCGAACGAGGACCAGGTGAACCCCCGGTGACGCCATGGCCTCCGCCATGACTGCCGAGGAGCGCCCGTGCCGACGACTTCACGCGCCGCCGCGCCGCCGGTTTCGCCGGTGCACGGCAAGCTCGCGCTGGTCGGCATCGGGGCGGCCGTAGCCATCGCCACGGACCTGCACCTGCGGCTCTCCGCCCAGATCAGCCCGATCTGGCAGACGCTGTCGGAGTACGTCTACGGCAGGCTCGGCGACCACTCGGCCGCGCAGCTGTTCGCCGTCATGTGCCTGGCTCTCGCGCTGGGTTCGCTGGCGTTGCTGGCCGGGCTCGTCAAGGCCCGCCGTTCGCCCGCGGTCGTCATCCTGCTCGGCGTCTGGTGCACCGGCCTCACGATCTGCGCGACGGTCCCAGTCGACCCCAACGGCGAAGCCCGGTCCTTCGACGGCCAGCTGCACAACGCCGCCGCTCTCACCGCGTTCCTCGCGCTCCCCACCGCCGCCTGGCTGCTGACCCGCCGAGGCGGCCGCTCGTGCCCGTGGGAACCGCGCCGCACCACGATCCGCAGGCTGGCCGTCGCGAGTTTCGCCAGTGTGGGGATGGTGCTGGGCGGCTTCGTGTTCACCCTGCTCACCGGGCCCGCGCAGCAGGGAGTGACGCTCGGGCTGTTCGAACGGCTCCTGTTCACGGTGGACCTGGCGCTGCTGCTGGCCATGGTCCGTCCGCTGATCGCCGCGTCTCGCCGCTAGGTCCGCAGTACCTCGGCGAGCTTCAAAGCGGCCTCCACGGTCAACGGCCCCACGTCGTCCGAAGCCAACGGCTCCAACGAAATCACCCCGACGCTCGCCCGCAGCCCAGGCACCCCGCGCACCGGCGCGGCGACCCCCGAAGCGCCAGCCTCGATCTCGCCGCTCGAAACGCTCCATCGGTCAGTGCCACCCGGCCGCAACGCCATCGCCCGCCCCGCCGCGCCCGCGGCAAGCGCGTGCCTGCTGCCGACCCGGTACGCCACGTGGTAACTCGTCCACGACGGTTCCACCACCGCGACCGCCTGCGCGTGATCGCCCTGCGCGACCGTCAGATGGGCCGTAGCGCCGACCTTCTCGGCCAGCTCGCGCAACACCGGCCGCGCGGCCTCACGCAGCTGTGGCAGCACCTGACCGGCCAGCCGCAGCACCCCGACACCGAGCCGCACTTTCGTGCCGTCTCGCCAAATGAGGCCGCGTTCGGACAACGGCACCAGCAGCCGGTACACCGCCGCGCGGCTCGCGCCGATGGTCACCGCGAGTTCGGAGATGGTCGCCGCCTGCTCGCCCGAATCGGCCACCGCCTGCAGCAGCGCCAGACCGCGGTCGAGGGTCAGCGACCCCTCCCTGCTCACAACAGCTCGAGTTCACCCAGGTCGGCCACTGGCTCGTCGAACGACGCCGCCGCGTACGACCCGAAAAGCTCCCGCACTGCCTTCGCGGCCGGTTCCGGCAACGCGCGCGCTTCGTCCGCGAGCGCCTTGCCGTCGGTCGATTCCAGCGCCGCGCGAACGTCGCCGCCGGAGAGGCAGCGCGCCGACGCGACAAGCAGGTTCAGGAAGCCGTGGTGCGTGAAGCCGGTCTCCGGGTCGACGTGCCGGACCGCGCGGTGCAGGCTGTTCGTCGCCTTGAACGACGCCCCCGGCGAACCGCTGACCACGGACAGGAAGTCCGCGACCTCGTCCACGCTGGGGAAGTTCTCCCCCGCCTTGCCGCCGCAGCGGATCTTCGGCCAGCTGCCGTGCTCGATCACGTTGCGCACGCCGTCCAGCCAGCCGACGCCGCGCCGCGGTTCGACCACCCGGATCACGTCCTCGGGCACGAACTCCGAGACGCGCTCGAGCCACACCTCGTCGACGTCGGACGGCGCGGGCATCTCGACCATCCGCAGCGACAGCAGTTCGCTGCGCGATTCGACGATCGAGATCGCCTTCGGAACGCCGCCGAGCCCGGTGTCGATGATCAGCGACAGCGGCAGCGGCTCCTTGGGCTTGATCTTGATCAGCTCGGTGATCAGCTCCGGCAGCCGCGAGGCCTGGCACAGGAAAACCCCGAGCACCCCGGCGTGTTCCCCGCTGCGCGACGCGAAGTGCGCGCGCAGCGCCTCCGGCATCGCGACGTCCGCGGGCGGGAAGAGCGCCGAGTCGTCGACGAGCCGCGCGAACAGGGGAGGAATTCCACGGGGGCCGGGTGGCGTGAGTTCCACAGCGCTTGACACGACTGACACGCTAGTAGCGTACGGCAAGGGGACAAAATCGTTCGCTCTGCGGACACTTTTCGAGGGCATTTCCGCCCGGCATCCACTGGGCCGATTGGCGCAATCCGCTCAGCCCCGCTGTTTCGTCGATCCGCTGACCAGCGCTTTCCCGCACCGTGGGTGATCTTCCCGTGCGCTCTTCCCTTTGCGCGTCAATTCAGGTTAGGCTCACCTAAGTAGGAGGTGAGCCGTGACCGAGGCACCCGTATCCGTGCGCCGCCCGCCCGCGCCGAACCCCGCCGAACGCGCCAAGACGATCGCGACCCGCGGCGGCCCGGCGACGATCATGCCGACCGTCGAGAGCGCCGGCTGCGAAGCCGAACGCGTCGAACCCGTCCTGCATCACGTGCACCACAGCGGAAGCGTCAGCATTCTTCTGCCGGACGAACACCCGATGGTGTGCGCGTCCCGGCAGGCTCAGCGCGGCGAGCTCGCCGTCATGGTCGAGCTCGCCGACCACGCCCCAGTGGCGCTGCGGGAACCGATCCGCGGCCTGCTGTGGATCACCGGATGGCTCCGGCCGCTGACGGAGGTGTCGGCCCGCGCGCGTGCGGTGTCGATCGCCGAACAGCGGCCGGACCACCGGCTTCTCGACGTCGGACACGGCCTCACGCTGCTCCGGCTGACCCCGGCCTCGCTGGTTCTCGCCGACGCGGAGGGCACGCATTCGCTGCGGCCGCACATGTTCAGCGCGGCCCCGCCGGACCCGTTCCACGACTACGAGGCGCAGTGGCTGCGGCACCTGGAAAGCGACCATCCGGACGTGGTGGAACAGCTGGCCCGGCACCTGCCGGCCGAACTGCGCGGCGGCCGGATCCGCCCGCTCGGCCTCGACCGGTACGGCCTGCGCCTGCGCGTCGAATCGACCGCGGGCGACCACGACGTCCGCCTCGCCTTCTCCCGCACAGTCGACAGCCCGCCACAGCTGGCCGCGGAACTGCGGCGGCTGCTCGGCTGCCCGTTCCTGCGCCACCAGCACGGCGAGGACTGACTGGCCGTGAAGGACTCCTTGAGGGAATCAGATTCCCTCAAGGAGTCCTTCACGGACCTCAGTCGTCCGCCAGCTCCGGCGGGAAACCGCCGGTGGCGATCGGTCCCCACCGGTCGATCGTGATCCGGATCAGGCTCTTGCCCTGGGTGCGCATCGCCTCGCGATACTCGTCCCAGTCCGGGTGCTCGCCCGAGATGCTGCGGAAGTAATCGACCAGCGGCTCGACCGAATCCGGCAGGTCGATCACCTCCGCGGTCCCGTCGACCTGCACCCACGGGCCGTTCCACTCGTCCGACAGCACGCAGACCGACACCTTCGGGTCGCGCCGGAGGTTGACCGCCTTCGCCCGCTTCGGATAAGTCGCGATGACAATGCGGCCCTCGGCGTCGACGCCGCAGGTGTTCGGGGACAGCTGGGGCCGCCCGTCGGCACGGGTGGTCACCAGGATCGCGCGGTGACGCGGTTTCAGGAACGCGACCAGTTCCGCGCGCTCAACCTTCGTGTTGGTGGCGATAGTCCTCGGCATACCCCGACGGTAGCGTGCGTTCATGCGCACCACAGAGCGTTCCGGAGGGCCCGGCGGCCTGCGATCCTGGCTCAACCCGGCACTTCCGGCGTTCCCGGCCCAGCTCACCGACCCCCGCGAGCGGCGAGCGGTCAAGATCGAGCTGATCCTCGTTTTCGGCATCACGCTCGGAATGTCCGGTGCGCGCAGTCTGCTGTCCCTTGTGGACTCTCTGTTGCGCCCGACTCCGTTGGCGCAGCAGCAAGTCCAGCTCAACGTACCGCGCGCCGCCGCGAGCCTGCTGGACCTGCTCCAGCAACTGCTCAGCGCCGCGCAGCTGGTCGGCTGGGGCGGGCTCGGGCTGTACCTGCTGTGGCGGGCCGGGCTGAAACTGCGCGAAATCGGCCTGAGCCGGCGCATCCGCACCGATGCGCTCATCACCGTCGGAATCGCCGCGCTGATCGGCATTCCCGGACTCGCGCTGTACTTCATCTCGTACCACCTCGGCTTCAGCCTCGCGGTGCAACCGTCCACTTTGGGCGATACCTGGTGGCGGCCGATCGCGCTGACGCTTTCCGCGTTCGGCAACGCTTTCGCCGAGGAAGTGCTCGTGATCGGCTATCTGCTCACGCGCCTGCGGCAGCTCGGCGTGCGCGAGAACGCCTCCCTGTTCGGCGCCGCGGTACTTCGCGGTTCCTACCACCTCTACCAAGGGTTCGGCGGGTTCGTCGGCAACCTCGTCATGGGGCTGGTGTTCGGCCGCGTGTGGCAGCGCTCCAACCGGCTGTGGCCGCTCATCGCCGCGCATACTTTGTTCGATGTGGTGTCCTTCGTCGGCTATTCGTTGCTGAAAGGCCGTCTTTCCTGGCTCCCGTGATGCCCGCTCATTAGGCTCACCTTTCGTGAGCGAGACGAGCGAGATGACCGCACCTCCCATGGTGGACAGCGAAGTCGGGCCGCTTCGGGCAGTCCTGCTGCACCGGCCGGGAAACGAGCTGAAACGGCTCACTCCCCGCAACAACGACAAGCTCCTCTTCGACTCCATCCCGTGGGTGAGCCGCGCTCAGCAGGAACACGACGCGTTCGCGGACGTCCTGCGCGGCCGCGGCGTCGAAGTGCTGCTGCTGGCCGACGTTCTTCGCACCGCGCTGGAGGATCAGCGCGCGCACGCGGCCGGCGTCCACGCCGCGGTGGACGACCGCCGCCTCGGCAACGACCTCGCGGATTCGCTGAGGTCGCATCTGGCGAGCGCGGACGCGCCCGCGCTCGCCGAAGTCCTGATGGCGGGCATGACGTTCGAGGAGCTGCCATCCGCCGAGGGCGCGTCGCTGGTGCGGATGATGCACAATCCGCGCGACTTCGCCGTCGATCCGTTGCCCAACCTGCTTTTCACCCGCGATTCGTCCGCGTGGATCGGCGACCGCGTCGCGATCTCGTCGCTGACCATGCCCGCGCGGCGGCGGGAAACGGCGCTGCTCGACCTCATTTACGCCTACCATCCGCGATTCCGCCACGCCGCCCGCGCTTACGGCGCGCATTCCGCGCCGATCGAAGGCGGCGACGTCATGCTGCTGTCCCCCGGCGTCGTCGCGATCGGCGTCGGCGAACGCACGACTCCGGCCGGCGCCGAATCGCTCGCCCGTTCCGTATTCGCCGACGGGCTCGCGCACACCGTCGTCGCGGTGCCGATCGAACAATCGCGCGCGACGATGCATCTCGACACCGTGTGCACGATGGTCAATGTCGACGCCGTCGTGATGTATCCGCTCGCGCGCGATTCCCTCACCGCGTTCACTATCAAGCCGACCGGCGACGGCGGCGTGAAAGTGGCCGGCCCGACGCCATTCCTCGAAGCCGCCGCGGAAGCGATGGAGATCGACCGGCTGCGGGTGATCGACACCGGCCTCGACCCGGTCACCGCGGAACGCGAGCAATGGGACGACGGCAACAACACGCTGGCACTGGCCCCGGGCGTGGTCGTGGGGTACGAACGCAACGCGGAGACCAACGAACGGCTGATCGCGGCGGGAATCGAGGTGCTGCCGATCACCGGGTCCGAACTGGGGTCCGGACGCGGCGGCCCGCGCTGCATGTCGTGCCCGGTGCGCCGCGATCCCCCGCCGAAGAAAAGTTAGCCTCTCCTTAATAAGGGTAAACACATTAAGGGAAGCCTAACCAAAATAAGTCTTTCCTTCTTGAGGAATGGTAACCCTAATAGGGTGGAGATCACCAGCCAAAAGTGGAAAACAATCGAATACTGACGTACCGTGATGGACATGGCCCTCACGAAGAAAGAACCGCGCTCCAAGTTCTACGAACTGCTGCAGGCGCAGATCCACAACGAGTTCAACGCCTCCCAGCAGTACATCGCGCTCGCGGTCTGGTTCGACAACGAGGACCTGCCGCAGCTCGCGAAGCACTTCTACAAGCAGTCGGTGGAGGAGCGCAATCACGCGATGGCGCTCGTCCAGTACATGCTCGACCGGGACCACCACGTCGAGATCCCCGGCACCGGCGAGGTCCGCAACGAATTCTCCGCCCCGCTCGAGCTGCTTGAGCTCGCGCTGGAGCAGGAGAAGGAGGTCGCCGCCGACATCTCCGCGATGGCGAAGGCCGCCCGGTCCGAGGAGGACTACATCAGCGAGCAGTTCACCCAGTGGTTCCTCAAGGAGCAGGTCGAGGAGATCTCCCAGATGTCGACGCTCGTCACGGTCGCGCGCCGCGCGGGTGACAACGTCTACGAGATCGAGAAGTTCCTGCACCGCGAGGCCGTCGGCGACGCCGGCGCGGACTCGGGGATGCCCCCGGTCGCGGGTGGCGCGCTGTAACGCTCGAAACAGGCCTGGAAGCCCGGTTGTCCCCAGTGTGGACAACCGGGCTTCCCCATGTGGATAACTTCAGCGCCGCTCGTACTGCGCGATGAGCACGCCGGTGGTGGTCGCGACGCTTCCGGCAAGCGAGAACTCGGTCAACGGCGCCGGCGCGTCGAACAGCCGCGCGCCGCGGCCGAGCGTCAACGGATGGATCAGCAACGTGTAGTTGTCGACCAGTCCGGCGGCGTGCAGCGAGCGCACCAGCGAAACGCTGCCGATGATCGAAAGATCCTTGCCGGGCAAGGCTTTCAGCTCAGCCACGGTCTCCACCGCGGAGCCGCGCAACAACACCGAGTTCTGCCACGCGTCCGCGTTGTCCAGGGTGGTGGAGACGACGTACTTCGTGACCGCGTTCATGTGCGCGGTGTACGGATTCCCGTCCGTCCGAGGCCCCCATGCACGGGAGAAATCCTCCCAGGTGCGCCGGCCGAACACCATGTCCCCAGGCTGGCTCAGGCCCTTGCCCATCTCGCGGGTCATGACTTCGTCGGAGTATCCGATCGCCCATCCGCCTAGGTCGAACCCACCGAGCGGGTCCTCATCCTTGCGGCCAGGGCCTTGGACGACACCGTCGAGGGTGATGCTCAGGGTGACGCTGATCGAACGCATCGGGGATGTCCTTCCGCTTCCGCGGGCCGCGAACCGGCCCGTCACCCGCTACACGAGCGGCGGGAAGCCAGATCGACATCGCCCCCGGCGGAATTTTCAGCTGGCGCAATCCTGCGTCTTCGCCCGGACCTCGATGCCCTGGACCGCCCCGTCCGAATTCAGCGTGAAGTGATACGCACCCTGGTCGCCGGTGGGCGACACGAGCGCGCTCCCCGACTCCGACGTGCCCGGATAGGTCGCGGTGACCTGGTCCTTCGGCGATCCGTCGCCCACGCCTTCCGGGGTGTGCGCAGCGCCGTCGGGCTTCACCGCGACCACGCGATTGTCCGGAGACACGACCGCTGTCGCGTCGGGAACGCCAGCACCGCTGACGTCGTAGTAAGTGCAACCGGCCGACTCTTTGACCGCCGTGAGCTTCATGCCCTGCTCCGTCAGCTGCTGCTCGGTCATCCCGAGCTTCACCGCACCGAGGCCGTCCGCGGTCACCAACGCTCCGGACGCGGCCTTCGACGGCGTGGTCTGCGGCGGCGCGGGCTTCGTGTGGTGCGGACGCGTGGGCGGCACCGGTGGATCGGCCACGCTGGTCTCCATCGGCGCGGACGGCGCTTGCACCTGCGTCGATTCGGCGCTCGAAGCAGGCTGGGGCACCGAAGAAGGCAGCGCAGGCTGGACCGCCGCTGGCTGCCGGGCGGCGACTTCGGTTGCCGCGGGCTGCGTGGTGCGCAACTGGATCACCACCAGCCCAGCCGACGCCACCGCCAGCACGCACGCCGCCCCGGCCGCGGACGTCAGGATCCGCTGTCTGCGCCGCCGCCGGCGCGCACCAGCCACGATGGCGGTCGCGGCGTCCTCGGCTGGTTCGACGGCTAACCGGTCGTCGGCGAGGAGGGCGCGGAGCCGCCGCTCCAGATCGTCGGGCTCGGTCACCCAGCGTCGCCTCCTTCCTGGGTCTTCAGTTTCGCCCGCAAGGACGCAATCGCCTTGCTCGCTTGGCTTTTCACCGTCCCCTGGCTGATGTCCAGCGCTTTGGCGATTTCCACTTCGGACAGTCCTTCGTAGTACCGCAACACCATCACCGTGCGCTGCCGCGGCGGAAGGTCCCGCAACGCCTGCCACAGCGGCTCGTGCTCGAACGGATCCTTCGGCGCGCACGGGCTGGTGTCGGGCAGGTCCGCGACCAGGTTTTCCCGGCGCGTCCGGCGCCAGCGGCTGACGTGCGCGTTCGCCATCGAACGCCGCACGTAGGCCAGCGGGTCGCCGGTCTTCTGCTGCACGTACGACCAGCGCGCGCCGATCTTTTCGAGCACGGTCTGGACGAGGTCCGCGGCGTCGTGCGGGTTTCCGGTGAGCACGTGGCCGTAGCGGAGCAGTCCGGGCAGGGCCTCGCGCACGAAGTCGCCGAAGTCGGTGATGCGGTTGACGGCCTCTGCCCGCTGGCCGGCCCAGGGCGGATCTCCACTCGTCAGAGGCAATGCGGCTGCCGTCACCGTATCGCCCCCTCCCTGGATGACCGCGTCGAGCGACGGCTCCTCGTCATCCCCACCACGCACGAGCGCCCCCGAGGGTTGTCCGGTCTCCGTCGCTACTTTCCGTAGCCACAGACCCCGGTGGTCAGCGCACGGAAAGCGACTCGGGCAGCGTCAAGGCGCCGCCGGTGTCAGTGGGGAAATCGTGTACCGCGACCACAGCGTTTCGCGGGATCGGGCCGTAGATGTGCGGAAACTGGATCCCGCGCGGGTCCGGCGGCACCCCGTCCTCCCAGCGGACGGGCGCGTCGACCAGCTTGGGGTCGATTTCGAGCAGCACCAGACCGGTTCGGCCGCGGTAGAGCGCGTTGGCGGGCAGGGCGACCGTGCCCGGATCCGAACAGTGGATGAATCCGACGTCTTCGAGCGATGACGCGCGGTATTCGCCTTCGGCGGGCACCGCGGCCCACTCGTCGCGAGTGCAGATGTGGAGGATCACGCGGTGATCATCCACCTGTGGACAACCCAGGTCGAGTTGTCCACAGGTGGACAACTCAGCGGATGGTGAGCTGCCGCCCGATCAGACCGTCTCGGGCCCGCCGCTCGGCGGCGTTGAGCGGCTCGGAGTCGAGGGACTTGAGCGCTTCGTCCAGCCGGGCGCCGAGCTGGTCCTTGGGCTCGGCCCACTCCCTGGCGTGCGCCTCCGGGTCGAGGTCCCACACCGGGACGAGCAGGCCGTGCGCGCGGAACGAACCGGCGTAGCGAGTGCCCTCGCCGAGTCCGAGCGTGCCCGCCGCGGACAGCCGCGCAAGCGCTTGCAACAGCAGGTTCTCCGGTTCCGGGCGAACCCAGCGCAGGTGCGCCTTCTCGCCGGCGAGCACCCAGTACGCGCCGGAGCCGAGCCGCTCGGTGGGCATGATCGCGGCGTTCGCGCGCTCAAGCGACACCGCGACGTCGCCGGTCGCGTCCGCGTCCTCGGGCAGCCACCACGCGAAGTCGGTGTGGAGGGCGACCTCCAGTTCCGCGCTCGGCACGAGCAGGTCCTGGAGCCGGTTGTGCTCGTCCGGGTCGGTGGGCGAGGTCGTGTCCGGCACCGACAGCACGTCGCCCGGTTCGGCGTCGAGCAGCCAGCGAAGCGCGCGGCCGAGGTCGCGGCTGATGTCGGAGGACCGCGTCTGCACCTGCAGGCCGAGGAAGCGCTCGCCGTCCGAGCGGACGAACCCCGCGGCGGCCATGGGCAGCACCGTGCCGAGCGTGACGTCGCCGCCGTCGGCGAGCGTGAGCTTCGCCGTGGCGGACGGGACGAACTCGCGCAGCGCGATCAGCTCCGGCTCCGCCGCCAGGCCCTCGAACGGCTGGCCGACGAAGACGTCGCGCACCTTTGGCTTGCGGTCCGGCTTGGGACCCTTCTTACGCGCGCCCTTACCCATTTCAGCCTCCTCGGAACTCAACGTCAGACGCTATCGAAGGGACCGGCCGTCCAGACTCGCGGGTTAGAGTCGGCTTGTGTTCGACCCTCGCGATCCCGCCTTCCTCGCCGACCCGTATCCCGCGTTCGCCGCGCTGCGCGCCGAAGGCGAGGTGCACCAGCACGACGGACTCGGCATCGCGATCACGGTTTCCCACGCCGCGTCCGCCGCCGTGCTCCGCCACCGCGGGCTCGGCCGGATCTGGACCGACGCGCAGCCGCTCGAACGATTCGCGTCGTTCAACCTGCTGCACCGCAACTCGCTGCTGGAGAACGAGCCGCCCGCGCACACCCGGCTGCGCCGCGTCATCGCCGGAGAGTTCGGCCGCGGCCACGTGCAACGGCTGCGCCCGATGGTCACGGAACTCGCCGAGTCCATGGTGGACACTCTGGCCGCGAAAATCGCCGCCGACGGCAGCGCGGACCTCCTCGAACATCTCGCGCAGCCGCTGCCGGTCGCGGTGATCGCCGAACTGCTCGGCGTCCCCGCTTCGGCTGGCTCGCAGCTGGTGACGTGGAGCAACGCCATCGTGAAGATGTACGAATACGGCCTGTCCGAAGACGGAAAGGACGCCGCCGAGCAGGCCGCGGCCGACTTCGTGGCGTACCTGCGCGAGGTTGTCGCTGGCTCGCCGCGCGGGATCGTCCGAGACCTGACCGCGAGCGAACTGACCCCCGACGAGGTCGTCGCCACCGCGGTGCTGTTGTTGATGGCCGGCCACGAGGCAACGGTGAACGTGATCGGCAACGGGGTCACCGCACTGCTCACCCACCGCACGGAATGGGAACGGCTTAGGTCCGACCAAACGTTGCTCGACTCGGCTGTGGAAGAACTGATCCGCTACGACTCGCCGTTGCAGCTGTTCGAGCGCACGGCGACTGAGGATGTGGAAATCGCCGGTCACCGAGTCGCGAAGGGTTCGAAGATCGGGGCGCTGCTGGGTGCCGCGGCGCGTGATCCGAAGGTGTTCGACGCCCCGGACACCCTGGACGTGGGCCGGTCGCCGAACGCGCACCTCGGGTTCGGGATGGGGATCCACTACTGCGTCGGAGCACCGCTGGCGCGGGTGGAGATCGCGGCCGCGCTGACGGCGTTGACGAAGCGGCTGCCCGGGCTGCGGCTGGCCGCGGAGCCGGAGCGGAGGCCGGAGTTCGTGATCCGGGGGTTGCGGACTTTGCCGGTGACTGCCTAAGCCTGACGGCCCAGTTCTATCCACAACCACCGGCTGCGAGCGAGCCACCGCCTCATCGCAACCCCGCGAACAAATCGTCCTCCACTCCGGTGCCGATCTCGACGGAACCGTTGGTGCGAGCCAGGTGGTAGTCCTCCCACGGCCATGCCTTTCGCTCAATCTCGCGGGAGTGCGCGAAAAACGGATGCCCCGGATCCATCTGGGTGGCGTGCGCGCGCAACGCGGCGTCCCGGGTCGCGAAGTGTTCTTCGCAGCGGATGCGAGCCGTCACGGTGAGCACGTCGGTCGGCGGTAGTTCTTCCAGGACCGGGCCCATCAACGACTCTTCGCCAGCGGCGAGGGTCGCTTCGTGCATGGCTTCGAACCATGACCGGCTGAGGGTGGCCAGGTAGTAGAGCTTGCGCGGGGTGCCGTCGTCGGACTCGTCGAACGCCGCGCTCGTCACCTCGTGCGTGCGGATGTGGTCGGGGTGTGGATAACCGCCGGTTTCGTCATAGGTGACCACTACCTGTGGACGGAATTCCCGCATCAGCTCCAGCAGCGGTTTTGTCGCTGCAGCCAAGGGAATCTGTGCGAAGCTCCCGGTTGGGGACGGCTGACCCAGACCTGAGTCCTCGTGGCCGAGGAACGTCTGACGAACGCCGAGAATCCTTGCCGCGTCAGCCATTTCCCGGCGACGAATGGCGGGCAGCTCCCGTCGGACGTCCTCTCGGTCCAAAGCCGGGTTGAGTACATCGCCGCGTTCGCCGCCGGTGCAGGTGGCCACCAGGACGTCGACGCCTTCGGCTGCGTAGCGGGCCAAGGTCGCGGCACCTTTGCTTGATTCGTCATCGGGATGGGCGTGCACGGCCAAGAGGCGCAGCGTCATGCGCGGGTTCCTTTCGGGAAAAAGAGGGCGGGGATAAAGCTCAGCAGGGAAAGGCCGAGTGCCCAGGTGAAGGTCGTGCCGAACGCGGCGGCACCGGACGGTTGCGCGTGCAGAACGGCCACCAGCAACGCCGTCCCCAACGAGCCGCCGATGCGGTTGACGACGTTGATCGCACTCGCCGCGCGGGGGATTTGGCTGCGTTCCAGCGAGGTGTAGAGCATCGTCATGCCGGGCGTGGCGGTCGCGCCTAGGCCGAACCCACGGATCAGCAGCGAAACTGTCAACAGGGTCGGGCTGGGGGAATCGCCGAGCTGAGTGAAGGCGATCGTGCCTGCCAACGACAGCGCGATGCCGGTGAGCATGACTGTTCGTGCGCCGAAGCGGTCCAAGAGCCTTCCGCCCGCGATGAGGACGACGGCTGAACCGAGGGCCTGTGGTGCGAGCAAGAGCCCGGCGGCGAGAGCGGAGGTGTGCTGAATCTGCTGATAGTAAAGCGGAAGCAGCAACATCGAGCTGTACAGCGACGCGCCCAGCAAGAAGGTACTCGCACTCGCGACCGCAAAAGCCTTGTGCGCGAACAACTTCAGATCGAGCAGCGGCGCTTGCGTGCGACGCGCGTGCCAGGCGTAGGCGATCAGCAGCACAGCACCGGCGACGGCGAATGCATTGGAGCCTTCGCCTAGGCCGTAGCCGAGCGCACCGAGTCCCGGCGGAAGCAGCAGGAGGCCGCGGACGTCGAGCGGATCGCGCGTGCCAGCGGGTTCCTCGCGCGGCAGCACCCGGACGGCGAGCAGCAAAGTGGCGACGCCGAACGGCACGATCCCGAAGAACAGCCAGCGCCAGCCCAGGTCCTGGACCAGCGCGCCGCCGAGCATCGGGCCGAGCACCGGCGCGACGGTCGCGGGCAGCGTGACGACGCCGATCATCCGGCCCAGCCGAGGCCCGGCCGCCTGCGCGAAAATCGCCTGGCCGACCGGTTGCATGAGACCGCCGCCGAGCCCGTGCAGCACGCGGAACGCGATCAACGCCGGTGCCGACCAGGCGAATCCGCACAGCACCGTCCCCAGCGTGAACAGCCCGACGGCCGCGATCCACACCTGACGGCCGCCGAACCGGTCGGACAGCCAGCCTGACAACGGGATGGTGAGCGAGGCGGCCAGCAGGTACGCGCTGGCCACCCACTGCACGGTCGGCAGCGAACTGTCCAGGTCGCGCGCCATCACGCCGATCCCGACCGACACGATCGTCGCGTCGAGGATCGACAGCACCGCGCCGAGGATCAGCACTCCGCCGAGCCGGCGAAGCCCGGAATCGGAGACCGGAAGCTGCGTGGTCATCGAATCACCCCCTTCATTAGGTCGGACCTGAGATTAGGTCGAACCTAGCGAATGGGTCAAGTATAATTTTAGGTCGGACCTAGTACACTGGCGGAGGTGAGCCTCAGGGAGCAGAAGAAGCTGGAGACCCGGCAGACGATCTCGGCGGTGGCGACCCGGCTGTTCATCCAGCGCGGGTTCGACCAGGTGACGATCGCCGAGGTCGCGGAGGCGGCGCGGGTCGCCAAGATGACCGTGACGAATCACTTCAGCCGGAAGGAAGACCTGGTCTTCGACATCCGGATGGACTTCGTGGACTGGCCGGCGAACCTGGTCCGAGCCGATCCGGAGACGCCCGCGCTGGTCGCGGTGCGGGACGGCTGCTTCGCGGAGCTGGACAAGACGAGCCCGCTGCTCGGGTTCGCGGACGTGTCCTTCGTGCGGATGGTGCGGCAAAGCGAACGGCTCACGTCCGCGCTCCGGGACATGCACATGGAACGGGAAACCCAGCTCGTCGCCGCGCTGCTCGACCGGCATCCGGACCGGGAAATGCTGTCGCGGACGGCCGGGGCGCACCTCACTTCAGTGCTGCGGCTCCTTCTCGACGACGTCTGGCAGCTGACCTGGCAGGACGTCAAGCTGAACGAACTGGTGGATCAGCTCCGGAATTCCGCGGCGGTCGCGTTCGGCCAGCTGGAACCCGCGCTCGGCGACCTTTAACGCGCGGCACCGACCGGACGCGCGGTCCGCAGCTCCGGCTCCGGCGCGCCCTCGATCTTGAGCACCCGGAAGTCGCGCAGCCGCTCCGGCGCGATCGGCATCAGCAGATGCGAGAAGCGCCGGATGACCAGCGCGGTGACAATCGCGAGCGCGGCCGCGGCGAGGTCGGTGAACGCGACCAGCAGGACGCTGTCCGCCATCGCCTGCACGCCCGGCCGGATCCGCCAGATGATCGTGATGACGAGCAAAACCCAGTTCGCCACCCACACGCCCCACCAGCCGAGCACGAGCCGCGAAGGCTTCGGCCGCTCGTCGCGGGAACGGCGGAGCACAGCGTGCTCCAGCTCGCTGACCACGGACAACGCGAGCGGCAGGTTCACGATCGGCACCAGCACGCCCACGAGGACCTGCCAAACCGGCCGGGGCGGCGCTTCCCCGGCTTCGTCGGCGGCGGCTTGCCGGGCGACCAGCAGCCACCAGACCGAGAGGCCCGCCGGGAGCAGCGAAAAGATCGTGGTGAGCAGGCCGGCGAGCATGACGAAGGCGTCGGAGAACCCGACGACGCCGGTGCTCAGCGCGGAATCGCGGCTCTCCACGAGGAGTGTGTACCGCCAGACCTCCGCCGCCGCCGCGGTCACCGCGAGGACAGCGAACGTCCAGAGGATCGTCGTGAGACTCCGCGCGAGCACCGGAATCCGGTCGATGGGCCGGATCTCGCCGGACGCGGTGCCGGGCACGTTCGTCGGACGGCGCCAGGTCAGATTCGGGAAACCCCATCGCGGCGGCACCGGATAGGACGGCGGCCCGGAGTAGGGCGTCGCGGGCACGGCGCGGCGACGTCGGACGGCGCTCGGCGGCGGGGAGGCGACCCAGCGCAGTTTGGCCGCTCGCTTCGGCGGAGTCGGCTGCGGCTGCTGCGGGGCTGGCCGGTGGATCGCACCTTGCGGAGCGGCGGTGAACGGACGCGCGTACGCCGGATGCTGCGCCGCGTACTGCGGAGGCGCGGGGTACTGCGGCTGGTACGGATACTGCTGGCCAGGATGCGCTGGCCCAGCTTGCGGCGGTGCCCAGTGTCCGGGTTGCGGCTGCATCGGACGCGGCTGCTGAGCCCAGCCGGGAATCGGCCCAGGCACCGGCGGCACCCCAGCCGACCCGGCATTCCCCGCGCCCGGACGAGATGCCGGCTGCCCGGCCCCAGCCTCACCCGGCCGGGAACCGTGCCCAGCGTCCCCCTCGCCCGGGCCGAAGCCAGGCACGAAGGCCGCCGGATCCGAGGATTCCGGCGGCTCGGGAACAGACTGGGCAGGCATTCCTCAGAGAACCTCGGGTTCAGCGTCGGGGTTTTCGCTCACCATGCGGCGGCCTTCGCGCGCCCAGGCTCCCATTCCGCCCGCGACGTTGACCGCGTCCCAGCCGCTCGCGTTCAGCCAGGCCGTGGCGCGCGCCGAGCGGCCGCCGGAGCGGCAGATGACGTACACCGGGTTGTCCTCGGGGAATTCGGCGAGTTCGCCGACCCGCGCGGGCAGTTCGCCGAGCGGGATGTGCACCGCGGCGGGGGCGTGCCCGGCGGCCCACTCGTCGTCCTCGCGGACGTCGAGCAGTGCCACGTCCGCGGGCAGGTCGCGGACTTCAGCGGTCGGAATTTCAGCAGGGCTCACCACAGGTCCATGCTCCCATGTCATGACGTTGTACGCGTGTGAGGAACGCTAGCCGCTACGCCTTGCGGTGGCGTCCCCGGCCGGTGCGCAGCTTCTCGTCGGCCTGGCCGAACCGCGCGACCGCGCGGTCGCGCATCAGGCCGAGCGGGTCAGGGGCGTGCAAGCGCAGCATGATGTCGTTCACCAGTTCCGGACGGCCGTACCGGGTCAGCCGGCTCACCACGTAGGTGGCCAGGAACGCCGCGGGCACCGAAATCAGCGCCGGCTGCACGGTGAACCACGGCATCCGGTCTCCGGTGTACTCGCACACGATGTTGTACGCCAGTGCGCCGAGCACCATCCCGCCGCCGACGATCATCCCCGCCAGCGCGCCCGGCCAGCTGAGCTTGCGCCACCAGATGCCGAGCAGCAGCAGCGGGCTGAAGGTGGACGCGGCGAGCGCGAACGTCATCCCGATCGACAGCGAGATGTCCTCGGTGCGGAAGATCAGCGTGAGCAGCATCGGGCACACCGCGACCAGCAGGGTCGCGACCCGGAAGTCCCGGACCCGGCCGGGCAGCAGGTCCGTCGACACCACCCCGGCCAC
Source organism: Amycolatopsis sp. NPDC054798 (assembly GCF_053611505.1). Lineage (NCBI taxonomy): Bacteria > Bacillati > Actinomycetota > Actinomycetes > Pseudonocardiales > Pseudonocardiaceae > Amycolatopsis > Amycolatopsis sp. NPDC054798. The sequence continues at coordinate 106,910 of NZ_JBSHAM010000020.1, forward strand.
GCTCACCAGCAGTCCCGAGCAGCTCGACAGGAACGCCGCGAACGCGCCCGCGGCCGTCACCGCGGCGAGGATCTGCCCTGGCCAGCCGGGCAACACCGCGGTCGGCAACAACAGCACCGCCGCGTCGGTGTTGCCGGTGAGCAGCAACTGCGGCACATACATCCGCGAGAGCGCGCCGAGCATCGTCGGGAACAGGTAGAACAGCCCGAGCAGCAGCAGCACGTGCACGGTGGTGCGGCGCGCGGCCTTGCCGTCGGGGTTGGTGTAGAAGCGGACCAGCACGTGCGGCAGGCCCATAGTGCCGAGGAACAGCGCGAAAATCAGCGAGTACGTCTGCAGCAGATCGCTGATGCCGCTCGACGCCGGGTGCAGCCACGCGTCGTTCGACGTGGGCGCGTCGCTCACGATCGGCACCGGCGTGCCCGCGGCGAATTGCAACGTGGTCCCCGCGGACACCTTGTGCGGCACCAGCGGCGACCAACGCGCCATGCCGCCCGCGGGACCGTTGTCGATACGGCCGTGGGCGTAGAAGAAAGTCTCGGTGGTGACCTTCACGGTCACGTCGGTCTGCACCGTCACCTTGGTGTCCGACGGGAACACCGGCGGCGCGGGCGCACCGAGCGCACGCACCCCGCCAGGGCCTCCGCCGGCGAAGAAAACCATGCACAGCACGAAAGTCGGCACGGCGATCGCGAACAGCTTGAGCCAGTACTGGAACGCCTGGACCACGGTGATCGCCCGCATCCCGCCGGCCATCACGTTGACCGCGACCAGGACGATGACGAGGAGCGCGCCAGCCCACGCCGGTACCGGGACGATCTGCGCGAGCGTCAGACCGGCGGCCTGCAGCTGCGGGACCATGTAGAGGATCCCGATGAACACCGCGCCGGCGGTCGCGAAGCGGCGCAGGCCGATCGAACCGAGCCGTGCCTCCACGAAGTCCGGCAGCGTGTACGCCCCCGACCGGCGCAGCGGCGCGGCGACGAACAGCATCAGCGCGAGGTACCCGGCGGTGAAGCCGATCGGGTACCAGGTCGCGTCGGCGCCCTGCTTGAGCACCATGCCCGCGACACCGAGGAACGACGCCGCGGACAGGTATTCGCCGGAGATCGCCGCGGCGTTGCGGCTGGAGCGCACGGTTCGGCGGGCGACGAGGAAGTCGTGCGTGCTGGTGGCCCCGCGCGACGAACGGTACCCGAGGTAGAACGTCGCGAAGGCGACCAGCGCGAGGCCGGTCAACGTCCACGGGGTCAGCTGCACGGCGTGAATCCTCGCACGACCACACGCTTCCGGGACGCGCCGCCACTAGGGCGCGTCTCCCCGCGCGGGTCAGTTCTCAATCATGTCGACGAAATCGCGTTCGTGCCGTTCGGCCAGCCGGTTGTACCAGAGGCCGACGGCGAAGAGGAACGGGAACGGAAGCAGGCCGAGCACGAGCCACGGGATCGGGATGCCGATCACGGTGAACCGCGCGACCGCAGGGAGGAAGTAGAACAGCGCGGGCAGCGCCCCGAGCACGACCACCACGAGCACCGCCAGCCACACCGAGGTCCGCAGCTGCACCTTCACCAGGTCGCGGACCAGCAGTTTTCCCCAGCTGGTCTGTTCCTCCAGCTCGACCCGGCCGCGCATCCGGCCGGACGACTGCCGCGAATCGGCGAGCACCACACGTTCCCGTTTCGGCCGCACGTGCGCGGGTTCGCTGGACCGCGGGACCGGTTCGGGTGCGGGCGGCACCGGTTCGACCACCGCGCGGTCCTCCGGCCGCACGCCCAGCGTCGGGTCCGGTTCGCGGACTCCGTTGGAGAGCCGGTGGTAAGGGTCTTCGGGAGAGGACATCTACGGCTAGCCGCCCCGGCCGGAACCGACGATGCGGTCCTTCAGCGCCCGGGTGTGCCGTCGGCTGACCGGCAGCACTTTCTCCTCGTTGCCGATCACGACCTGGTAGCCGCCCTGACCCATCCGCATTTCGGTGATCAGCGGCAGCGCGACCAGGAACGACCGGTGGATCCGGACGAATCCGGCTTTCTCCCAGCGTTCTTCCAGCTGGGCGAGCGGGATCCGGACCAGGTGGCTGCCCTCGGTGGTGAAGAGCCGCGCGTAGTCGCCCTGTGCTTCCACCCAGCGCACCGACGAGCGCGGGATCAGCTTCGTGGTGCCGGCCAGTTCGACCGGGATGACCTCGTCGTCGTTCTTGACCGGCTCGGCGCCGCCGCCGGCGGGCGGGCCCGCGACCGTGGCCAGCTTCTCGCGCACCCGCGCGACCGACCTGTCGAGCCGGTCCTGCTGGAACGGCTTCAGGACGTAGTCGACCGCGCCGAGGTCGAAGGCGTTGACCGCTTCCTCGGCGTGCCCGGTGACGAACACCAGTACCGGCGACGGGTTCATCGCCGCGATCACGCGCGACATCTCCATCCCGGACAGGCCGGGCATGTCGATGTCGGCGAACACGGCGTCGACCGTCGGCAGGCCGTTTGCCCGCCGGGCAGCCAGTTCCGGGTCGTCGTGCGAGAACAGCCGCAGCGCGTCGGAGGCGTCGGAGGCCTGGAAAACGCGGTGGATGTGCGGGTTGTTCTGGAGTCCGTGGCTGAGTTCGTCCAGCCCGGCCAGCTCGTCGTCCACGGCGAGGACGATGAGTTTCCGGGTGTCGTCGTGAGCACTCACAGTGAGACGCATCCTGCCGATTGCGAGGTGCGTTGTCCAGACCCGATCGCAGAGAGCCCCTTGTGAGTGGCGTACCGGAGTCGCCACTCACCTGCGGTCACAGCCCGAAACGCGACCAGGCGGCCTTCGTGGTCACCGCGTCCAGCAGCGCGTTCGCCGCCGCGGGCGCACCGATCCCGAGCCGGGCGAGCAGCGGTTTCTTCGGCTCGGCCACGGAAATCTCGGCGTCCGGATACCGCTCGCGGACGATCTCGCGCAGCGAACCGAGCCCGTCGACCAGTCCGAGGTCGACGGCTTTCTGGCCGAGCCAGACGTCCCCGGTGAACAGGTCGGTGGAGTCGGTCAGCCGGTCGCCGCGGCGCTGTTTGACCCATTCGACGAACAGTTCGTGCAGCTGGCTGTGCATGTTTTTCAGCCACTCGACGTCCTCGGGCTTCTCCGGGCTGAACGGGTCGAGCCGCGATTTGTTCGCTCCCGCGGTGTGCAGCCTGCGCTCGATGCCGAAGCGTTCGAGCAGCCCGGTGAACCCGAAGCCGCCGCTGATCACGCCGATCGAACCGACCATGGACGTCCGGTGCGCGTAGATCTCGTCGGCCGCGCAGGCGAGCCAGTACCCGCCGGACGCGGCGACGTCCTCGGCGAACGCCAGCACCGGCACGCCCTTCTCGTCGGCCAGCTGCCGGATCCGCTCCGCGACGAGGCCGGACTGCGTCGGCGCGCCGCCGGGCGAGTTGATCTGCAGCGCGACCGCCTTGAGCCGGTCGTGGGCGAACGCCCTGGTGAGCGCGGATTCGACGGCGGCGAGGTTGATCGCACCGCGAGCCAGCGGCGACGGCGTCGGCGTGATCACGCCGTGCAGCTTCACCACGGCGACCACGTCCTTGCGGTCGCCCCGGTCGCCGAGCATGGGAAGGCGGGAAGTCAGCTTGTCGGTCACGCTCATCTGCCCAGGCTAACCAGTTCAGTGCGCGGGCAGCATTCCCGAGCGCGAGCCGTGCACTCCGTCGGGTTCCGGTTCCGGCTCGATCGGCGCGGGCGGCTGCTGCGGGACGTCGGCGGAGTAGTCCGGCATGTTCGGCCGCACGCCGAGCTTGAACTTCGGCACCCGAAGAGCGACCTTCATGCCCGCCCCCGGCGCGGTTTCGACGGTGAGCGCGTAATCCTCGCCGAACACCTGCCGCATGCGCTGGTTGATGTTGCCGAGCCCGACGTGCGCGCCGGTGCGGTGCGCGTTGCGCAGATCGGTGAGCTGGCGTGGATCCATCCCGATGCCGTCGTCCTCGACCGTGATCAGCGCTTCGTGCCCGTCGTCCCGCGCGATCACCGTGACGCACCCGCCGCTCGGTTTGCTGGCCAGCCCGTGCTTGACGGCGTTTTCCACGAGCGGCTGGATGATCAGGAACGGCACCACGACGCTCAGCACCTCGGGCGCGATCTTCATCCGCACCTCGAGCCGACCGCCGAACCTCGCGTTCTCGATCGTCAGATAGCGGTCGATGTTGCGCAGTTCCTCGGCGAGCGTGGTGTACATGCCGGAGGTGCGGAACGAATAACGCGTGAAGTCCGCGAAGTCCTGAAGCAGCTCTCGCGCTTCCTCGGGGTCGGTTCGAATGAGCGCGGAGATCGTGTTGAGCGCGTTGTAGACGAAGTGCGGCGAGATCTGCGCGCGCAGTGCTTTGATTTCCGCCTGCTGCAGCTGATTACGCGATTCTTCCAGCCGCGCGAGTTCGAACTGCGTGCAGACGAACTGCCCCACGGCCTCGGCCATCTGCACCAGTTTGCCGCGCGTGCGCCCGACCACGATCAGCGTCGCTTCGGCCTCGCCCTCGACAAGAATCGGCACGATCGCGGCGGTCTTCATCTTGCAGGTGCCGCGGTGGTTGCACGGCATCTTGTTGTGGTCAGCGACAGCCCGCCGATGCTTGCGCAACGCGGTGCCGATGTCCTCGACGACGTCCAGGTAGTGGTCGGTGGCCTCGCCCGCCCAGGACAGCAACGTGCCTTCACTGTCGGTGATGCCGACCGCGAGACAGTCGAGCACCTCGAGCAGCTCCGCCGTCATCCGGTTGGCGGCCTCCTCGTCGAGCCCCGCCCGCAGGTTCGGCGTGGCTTTGGACATCCGGTGGACGGCCTGGAGCACGGCGTCCTGGATGACCCCCTTGGGCCGGCGCGCCCGGAAGGCGAGGACCAGCACCACGATCACCAGGATGCCGACCAGGACCCACGGGACGACCAGCGCGTAGGGGAAGTCGGACACGACGTCCATGCTCTGCGCTCGACCGACCGGGTGCAAGGTCTGCTTCCCACTTTCTGTCCAGTAGCGACGCCGAGGGTGGGCAAACCCTACCGTCACTCCCGGTGAGCGTGAGGATCTTGCGCCATTCGGGTGGTGGCGGTGGCTATGGGTCGCCGAGGAGTGGGGTGAAGGGACCCTTCATTACTACGCATGGTTAGGGGTGAAGGGTCCCTTCATTGTTTGCTAGTGCGGATGAGGGTTCTTGCCCCTCGGTGCGGTGGCGGGTGCCTTGGGAGGCCAAATTCGCTGGGGCACGTCCGGGGATCGAATTCTTCGACGCCTCCGTCGCATGGCATCAGCCGATATCTCTCCGCGCGAGATCAGCCGAGCCCTCTCCACACGGAAACAGCCGATATCTCTCCGCGCGGGGCCAACTGATGTCCTCCGCCGGGTGAGACACAGAGTCCGTGAGGGGAACCTTCACGGACTCTGATTCCCTCAGGGTTCCCCTCACGACCTGCGCGAAGCCGCGAAGCCCCCCTTCACGAACTGGGATTATCGGGATTCTCGGAGTTCCCTCCATGACCGACCGGTCGATACGAGGGCGCCTCCACAGTGGCCGCAAGGGAACCCGCCCCAGCCGGACGCAAGCCCCACGTCCGACCGCGGGACATCCGCACTCGCACCCCAACCAAGCCCCCAACCTCGCACCCACCGGCACTCGCGCGCTAACCCGCCCAACCACCCAAGCCCCGCGCCCACCCGCCCAACCGCAGCCCGCGCACACAACCCACCAACGCAGCCACACCCGGCCCTGCACCCCGATACGAAGCCTTCCCTGCGGTTCGGGGGTGCTTGTCAAGGCATCTTTACCCACTTTACAAACAACCCCGAAACGTCAGCAAACAGTGCTTCGGGG